>JAJYCU010000061.1 GCA_021778165.1 bacterium
CGGATCAAAAAAATTGCTTCTCGTATCTGGAAACAAATGGTTATGAGATTTTGAACGGCAGATTCAACAGCCTTGCATACATTAAATCTTAGTAAACAAAAAAGACTTCCTGAGAAGTCTTTCTAATATTCTAGTCTGTACGGAGAAGTTTTATACATTGAACTTGGGGAGGATGTAAATAAATAGATATCCTTAGAAAATTCTACCGTATAGTTTATTGCCAAGGTTCAGGATACTTTAATAAGCTATAGCCTAGATGCCATGTCTTAACAACGAAGTTAATTTGATTATTTGACTGCTTAGTTCTTTTAAAAACTTAATTATACTTTGTCCCTAAGCCTTTTATCTAGATCATGTATGGTTTCAGGTTTCAAATGGTAAACGTCATCAACGAGCGAAAGGTAATACTTTAAGGCTGTACTTGCTACATTCTTATCGGGATGCTTATATCCAATGATTTCTAGTGCGAACAAGAGATGTAAGGAGTAATGAGTGCTACAGAAATAATATTCATCTTCAAATTCCTTAATTGAAGGAAGATCAACTATTTTCATATATGAATGTGTGGGATCGGCATTATTTTGTGTAATCGAACGTATCCAACGGGATATTTTCTTTAGATTTGGAGAATAATGATTATCGGGTCCTCGTAAAGCGAGTAGAATAACACTTTGCTGCTTCCAGGACAGGTTACTCATCCAATCAAGTAATACTATTCCTTTTGCCATGAACTTATTATATATTAAATCTCCAATGCAACGTAATTAGCTGATTTTTAATTAATTTGTATTGACTAAGCATGCTGTGGCTGAGGTTGAGGGAATCGAATACACACTTTAACGATTCAAACGGGCTGCAACAGCAAAATGCATAAAATATCTATCCAAACTGTTTAATTCTTCTGGTTTAGGATTTTTTTCATATATGATTGTCAAAAACTGATCTTTAGATCTAAGTACTTCTTTTGATCGTGCTGATTTCTTCTTAATTAGTTCTTCTGTTGTAGCATCAAACAAATCTAATGCGCGAAAAACTGCGTTATCCATATTTTTTTTATTGTTTTGTTTTTTAGCACTAATTGCCCGGCCAACTTCGCTAGAAATATTTCCCATTTGATCAAAGATAGACATTTTTGACCATTTGGCTCTATCAACTTTATAATTAATCATTTCGTAACAATTCCATTGACTATATTTTTAATCTGGTTCTGTATTTCGAGATCTTCGACATTTCTAGATAAGTTTTGTTGTCTTGGTCGTATATTTATCATTGAATCGAATTCAATAAAATCATTGGTCCCGTATTTTGATGGGTGAAGGTTAATACCCCATAAACTATTTTGCAAGGAGCCATTCTCGAGTAAAAATTGTTCTTCATCGACATGCATTTCAGCATCGATAACCATTATTTTTTTATCAATATCAACAACTGCTTTAACTATGTTTCCGTACATATTTTCGGCTAGGCTCTGGAGTTCATTAACGGATATAGTTTCAACTTGCTTCATATCACTATTATATATCTAAATATGCCAAGTACCCAATCCAAGTATGACTTACTAGGTGGTACTTTTACAAATACTTCAAGGCGAAATATCAACTTTCACTTTTCGCCAACCACTCGGGTTATATTAAATAATTGACAAAGTATATAAATATGTCATGGCTGGGATGGAGGGATTCGAACCCCCGAATGCCAGGACCAAAACCTGGTGCCTTACCACTTGGCCACATCCCATTAACTAAGATAATATTTTACCTTAAAATATCTATAATCACAATTCAATAGAATGCTTTATAATATAGATTAATATTTATCAATAAAATGAGTCTTAATGAACCAAATTAATCTTGCAGATCATATAGTTGCTTTAAACATGAACGGTTTAGAGGGGCGTATGCTTAAATTAAAATCTAACAAAAATAAAGCCAATGATATTTTATTTGTCTATGGCCATCATTCAAATATTGAAAGATGGTCTGGATTAATTCAAGTATTATCTGATTACGGGAACGTCACAGTACCCGATTTGCCTGGTTTTGGTGGTATGGATAGTTTTTATAAGATTCATAAAAAACCAACAATTGATAATTATGCTGATTATCTAGCGACATTTATAAAGTTAAGATATAAATCAAAAAATATTACAATTGTTGGATTAAGTTTCGGTTTTATTTGTTTAACTAGAATGCTACAGCGTCATCCTGAGCTATCTAAACAAGTTACTTTGCTTATAAGTATAGTTGGCTTTACCCATAAAGATGATTTTACATTTTCTAAGTCACGATATAATTTTTATAAATATACTACTCTTCTCTTTGATGGATATCTGACTTCACTAATATTTAGATATTTCTTTTTAAATAGACTAGTTCTTAGTAATGTGTATTCAAAAACACATAACGCTAAACATAAATTCAAAAACATAAATTCAAAGGCTGATTATAAAAGATTAATTAATTTTGAAATTGAACTTTGGCATTGTAATGATGTCAGAACTTGGCTATATACCACTCGAGAATTCTTAAGATTAGATAATTGCAAAAAAAAGATAAATTTGCCAGTTTGGCATGTTTCGACAAAAAATGATAATTTTTTTAATAATAAAATTGTTGAACAACACATGAGAATTATTTTTAGTGATTTTATTAATTCTTTTTCCAATGCACCTAATCATGCTCCAAGTGTAATCTTAGATAAAAAATCTGCATCTAAAATGATCCCAGCTAAGTTAAAAAAAGAGCTAAATAGGATAAAATAGAAATATGAAAACTAAACTGAAAATTGCTTTAGTCTGCCCTTATGACATTTCGATTAATGGAGGTGTCCAATATGTCGTCAAAGAACTCTCGAATTTTCTGAGTAAAAAAGGACATTACGTAAAAATATTAACTCCAAAACCAGCCAATGATATAAGCGGAGTAAAGGAAGATAACATTATCTATATTGGCAATTCAATAGATTTTAGATCACCACTTCATACAACCGTTCAAGTTTCAGCCTCAACCAATAATGAAACGATTAGACAAATTTTAAAAAACGAAAAGTTCGATATTATAAATTTCCATGAACCTTGGGTCCCTTTTCTATCGAGACAAATATTACAAAAATCTACTTCGATCAATGTTGGAACTTTTCATGCAAAAATTCCTGATACTAAAATTATAAAAGGATTAATTAAGGGATTAAACCCCTATTTAAAATCTATAATTAAAAGTATTGATAGTTTTACGGCTTGTTCAAATACGGCCGCTGATTATGTTAATAATTTAACCGAAAAAGAAATTAGTATAATCCCAAACTTTATTGATCTTTCTAATTTTTCTAAAAAGAAAAGGCTATCACCAAGTAAAACAAAAAATATATTATATGTCGGACGACTTGAAAATAGAAAAGGTGTTAAATACCTAATTGATGCCTATTCCGTTCTTGAAAAGAAATATGATAACTTAAATTTAACAATCGCTGGTGATGGACCTAATAAAGAAGACTTAATTAAACAGGCTAAATTATTAGGTATTAGAAATATTACTTTTCCTGGTAGGATTGATGACAAGCAAAAATTTAAACTTTTAAGTGAAGCAGATTTATTTTGTTCTCCTGCAATTTACGGCGAAAGTTTCGGTATAGTTCTGCTTGAGGCTATGGCTGCTAGAACAGTTATAGTATGTGGTAATAACCCAGGTTATAGTGAACTCATGAAGGATATTGGAGCAATTTCAGTTGTTGATGTTAAAAATATTACTGAATTTAGTGATCGTCTAGAATTATTAATATTTAATAATTCAATCAGAAACACAATACTAAATTGGTCTAATAATTATGTTGAGGAATTTGAGCGATCTAAAATATTATCTAAATATGAAAATCATTTTTTGAAATTGGTAGACAAATAGAAATGAAAATTGGATTGGTATTTGACGATTCTCTTGATCGTTTAGACGGCGTCCAACAATACATAGTAACGTTAGGGAATTATTTTAAAACCCAAGGCCATCGAGTATATTTTTTAACAGGACAAACAAATAACCATGATGATAAAAACGTTTATTCCCTGTCTAAGAATATAAACATAAAATTTAACAAAAATACTCTAAGCACGCCTTTATTTTCTAAAAAATACCGAGAAATTAAGACTATATTAGATGATCTAAATTTAGACATAATTCACGTACAGTTACCCTATAGTCCAATTATGTCGGGCAAAGTTATTAGATATGCACTTAGAAACAACATTCCAGTTGTTGGTACTTTCCAAATAATGCCCTACACTCGTCTGCAAGCACTTGGTACTGCATTATTAGGGACAATATCTGCTAGACAACTTAGAAGATTTAAATTCTTTTATTCACTCTCAAAACCTGCTCAAACATTCTCAAAAAAATACTATAAAATATCATCGAGTGTACTTGGTGTTCCGATTGATTTATCTAAATATGATCAAAATTTCGGTCGGGTTATCGAGAATAAAATTCTATATCTAGGTAGATTGGTTAAAAGAAAAGCTCCAATTAATTTACTAAAAGCTCTTCTTTATTTAAAAAACAATAATCAACTGCCTGAAGGATTAGTTGTTAATATGGCTGGATCGGGTTATCAAAAAACAGAATTAGAAGACTTTGTTTATAAAAATAATCTTGCTAGTATTGTTAATTTTCTGGGCTATATTTCTGAAGAAGATAAGGTTAATTTACTTAGAACATCTTCGTTATCAGTATTTACATCAGTTGCGGGTGAGAGTTTTGGTGTCGTATTAATCGAAGCACTAGCTTCAAACTCTACTATTGTATTAGCTGCTAATAATCCTGGTTATGAGTCTGTTATGCATGACTTACCGGAACAACTCTACGAAGCGAATGATTATATTGAACTAGCAAAAAAAATACTTTTATTTTTAAATAATCAAAAGACTAGTAAAGAAACTGTTTATAAAGTTTATGTATTCGCAAAATCTTTTGATAT
>JAJYCU010000062.1 GCA_021778165.1 bacterium
AATAGCTCAATCAATAGTCGCTAGTTTAGAAGTTCTTACGCTCAGTGTAATAATGGTCATAAAGGATCGAAAAATATTTAACGCTGAGTTCTTTAACGCAGTAGCTCGGATAATTTCTGTGACTGGTTTTAGTGTTATAGCTGGCTATATTATGATTACGATCTATCCTTTAAATATTGCCGATAAAGGTGTGATTACTCTTGGTGGCAAATTAGTTTTTATTACGTCTGTAACTTTCTTGGTTCACATTATCATGTCATCTTTCTTTGATTTAGAAGAAGTAAAACCATTTATATCAAAAGTCTATAAAATTATTTTAAAACCAATAAAGTTAGATTTTTAAACGATGGATAGTTTAAATATAAGAAATTTTTGTATCATTGCTCATATTGATCACGGTAAATCTACTTTAGCGGATCGTTTACTGGAAATTACTGGGACAATAGCTATTAGAGAGATGAAAGAACAAGTCTTAGACAGGATGGACTTGGAACGTGAAAAGGGTATTACGATTAAATTGGCACCAGTTAGGATGAATTATAAAGGCTATCAATTAAATTTAATTGATACACCTGGGCACGCAGATTTTAGCTATGAAGTATCAAGAAGTTTAGCTGCCTGCGAGGGGGCTATTCTAGTAGTTGATGCTTCTCAGGGAATTCAAGCTCAAACTCTAGCTAATGTTTATTTAGCAATGGAAGCAAATTTAAAGATAATCCCAGTAATTAATAAGATTGATTTACCGGCTGCAAATGTCGATAAAGTAACTAATGAAATCAGAGATCTACTAGGTAAGAATCAAGAGGTAATTTTAATTTCAGCGAAGACTGGCCAAAATGTTGAAGCAGTTTTAGATGAAATTATTAGCTTGGTACCATCACCATTAATCAAAGAAGATAAAACCCTAAAGGCATTAGTGTTTGATTCATTTTATGATGAGTATCGAGGTGTTGTTTTGTATGTTAGAATTTTTGGTGGCAAATTAAAAAGTGGTGACAATATAATGATGATGAGTAACCATTTTTCAGGAATAGCCCTAGAAGTTGGCGCACTTGCTCCAGATATGGCCGCCTTGCCAAGTTTAGATTTTGGTGAAATAGGTTACGTTGTCACTAACTTTAAAACAACTAAACAAGCTAAAGTTGGTGATACTATAACTCTGACTAATCTTCCCGCCACTCAAGCTCTTCCTGGTTATAGAGAAGTAAAACCATTTGTTTATGCAGGGTTTTTCCCAGAAAGTAATGAACGATATAACGACCTAAAAGATGCAATCGATAAATTAAGTTTAAGTGATTCGGCCTTACAGTATTCATTAGAGAATTCTCCTGTCTTAGGTTTTGGCGTTAGAATTGGGTTTCTAGGGCTCTTACATTTAGAGATAATTAGGGAACGTTTTGAGAGAGAATATAACCTAAGCCTCATAGTTACAAATCCATCAACTAATTATCGGGTTGAATTAAATGATGGAACTGTTGAGATGATTAAAAGTGCGACTGTTTTACCAGACGTTGCTAATATTAAAGCTATATTTGAACCATGGGTTAAAGGTGAAATAATTGCTCCAAATCAGTTTATAGGACCAATTATCCAGTTAATAACCAAAAATAGAGGTAGCCAAAAAAATATTAATTACCTCGAAGATAGAGCTGTAATTGAGTTTAATGCTCCACTGGCAAACTTACTAACAGATTTTTATGATTCATTAAAAAGTATCACCAGTGGTTACGGTTCTTTTAATTATGAATTCGATCAGTTTAAGGAAGAAGATCTAGTTAAATTAGACTTTTATGTCGCAGGTGATCGCATGGATGCTTTATCGATTATTGTTCATCGCAGCGAATCTTTAAGACTAGGTCGAATGGTCGTTGAGAAATTAAAGAATGTTATTCCTAGACAAAATTTTCAAGTATCACTTCAAGCTGCAATTGGTGGAAAGTTTTTAGCCAGAGAAGATTTATCAGCTTACCGTAAAGATGTCACAACTGGACTTTATGGTGGTGATGTATCGAGAAAAAAGAAAGTTTTAGCAAAGCAGAAGAAGGGTAAACAGCGAATGAAAAGATTTGGTAAAATTGATATTCCAGCAGAAGCTTTTACCGTAATGCTCTCGAAAGATTAATTATGATTGAGCCAGATAATTTAATTAAATTTAAAAAAATTTTAAAAAATTATCAACCATCTAAAGAGGCGGTATCAATAATTAAGCAATTAAATTTTTGCATATTACTTGGCCCAAGTGCTTCTGGCAAGAACACAATTATTCAACAATTATTAAAATCTAGCGACTATCATTTTATAGTTTCCGATACTACTAGAAATAAAAGAATGAACGACGGTAAGTTAGAGGTAAATGGCCAAAATTACTGGTTTATTAGTGAAGAGACAATGCTTCAAGATTTGACTAAAGGTTTATACCTAGAAGCAGAAATTATTCACTCTCAACAAGTGTCAGGTATTAGTCTAAGAGAATTAGAAGAGACAATGAAATTAGATAAAATCGCTCTTGCCGATATGGATATTGGCGGGGTAGAAAAACTATTAAATATCGATCAAAGCTTAAAAGTTTTTCTAATAATTCCACCATCATTTGAAGTCTGGTTAAAGAGGTTAAAAGCACGTGATGAAATAGAAAATACTGAAATTAAGAGAAGACTTGAAACTTCACTTAAAATTTACAATTCAGTAAAAAAATTAAACACTGTAGAAATAATAAATGATGACTACATGGTTGCCGCAAAGACAATAGATGAAATTATAAAAGGAAAAATAAAAACCGGCTCATCTAAAAAATCGGTTGATGAATTAGTGAGTAGTTTAATTGAAAAGACAGAAGACTATTTAGCTAATTTATCCTAGATCTTTATTAGCACTCTTGACACTTGAGTGCTAATAATAATATAATTGACTCGTAAATCAATAAATCTAAAGTATTAACTATGACAGAACGTCAACAAAAAATTTTAACTGCGATTGTCGAACAATTTGCTGAAGTTGCTAGCCCAGTTGGTAGTAATTTGCTAGCTAAAGTTTTTAATGTCTCACCAGCAACAATCAGAGCAGATATGTTTGAACTCGAAAATGAAGGCTACATCATGCAGCCGCATACCAGTGCCGGGCGAATTCCAACCGACAAAGGATATCGTTTCTACGTTAATTTATTTAGCAATTCTGATGAAGTCTATAATAAACCTCGAGCTGAACAAGCTATCGCCTCCCGCGTGTCGCAGAGTGGTGGATCTGAAAGAGCAATTAAAAATGCTGTCGACACATTAGTTGAATTAACCCATAATCTTGGACTTGCTACAATTGGTGATCAACTTTATATGAGTGGTCTAAGTAATTTATTTGGCCAACCTGAATTTATCGATTCTTCTCAAGTAATGCAAGTCGCTAGGTTGCTCGACAACTTAGAGCCTTGGATTCGTGAAACTGCACCAAATAAACCATTAAGTGTATATATTGGGGCAGAAAATCCAATTGGCCGAGCCGCTGGTTGTAGTTTAATTATTAGTCGATTCCGTAGTCCATATTCAGATAAAAGTTATATTGGAATGCTTGGTCCGACCAGACAAAGCTATAAAGAAGTAATGTCACTAGTCGCTAGAGCTGGTCGTGAACTTGAATTAATATTATAGTTTTTAATTTAATTTATTAGGTAAGAAAGGGTATAAAATATGGCCGATAAACCAGTCAAAAAACCAACAAAAATCGAATCATTAAGTGATCAAATTAATCAATTAACCGAAGCTCTTCAGAGAGAAAGAGCTGATGTTACTAATATTCGCCGAAGACATGAAGAAGAAAAAAATAAATTAAGTGGCTATTATAAATCGATGATTGTAACTAGCTTTTTGCCAGTTGTTGATAATTTTGATCGATCTTTAAAACATATCCCAACTGAACTAGCTGGTAATAACTTTGTCAAAGGAATTACGGGTATAGTTAAACAGTTTGAAGATATTTTAACTAGTCTTGGTGTTAAGAAAATTGAAACTGTTGGTCAAGAGTTTAACCCAATTTATCACGAAGCAGTATCAGTTGAAGGTAATGAAGGAGATCATGAAATTATTGTCGAAGAGCTTCAATCAGGCTATAAGATTGATGATGAAATTATCCGGCCGGCTATGGTTAAGGTGAAAAGACAAAATAGTAATTAGCACTCTTGACATGTGAGTGCTAATTTTTTATTATTAGTAGTGTCTTTAGATAATAAAGATAATTTTTTTAAAGTACTTTTAGATAAAAATGTTTGAGAATATATACTAAAAAAGGAGAAAAATATGAGTAAAATTATAGGAATCGATCTTGGAACTACAAATTCAGCTATGGCTGTTATGCAATCTGGTAAACCAGAAATTATTTCAAATAGTGAAGGTAACCGAACGACCCCATCTGTTGTAGCTGTAAATAAGAATTCTGAACGATTAGTCGGTCAAGTCGCTAGACGACAACAAGTTACTAACCCAAAGAACAATATTTACGAAGTTAAGAGGTTGATTGGACGAAATTGGAACGACACAGAAGTCCAGCGAGATTTGAAATTAATGGGTTATGAAATTGTTAAAAGTGGTAACTCTGTTAAGGTTAAAATGGCCGATAAAGACTACAGCCCTGAAGAAATCAGTGCCATGATTTTAACTAAACTAAAAACAGACGCTGAAGCATTTTTAGGCGATAAAGTTACAGAAGCAGTTATTACGGTTCCAGCTTATTTTGACGATAGTCAGAGGCAAGCTACTAAAGATGCAGGTAAAATTGCCGGTCTTGAAGTTAAAAGAATTATTAATGAACCAACTGCTGCTGCGCTAGCTTATGGTTTAGACAAGGGTTCTAAAGCCGATGAAAAAATTGCAGTTTATGATTTAGGTGGTGGTACTTTCGATGTTTCTATTCTAGAACTTGGTGATGGTGTTTTTGAAGTTAAATCAACT
>JAJYCU010000063.1 GCA_021778165.1 bacterium
TTTATACTCAGATTTTAACATCGGGTCTTGTTTTGTCGATACTGCAAGAGGTATATGTCTACCTTGAACCGGTGGTGGTATTAATTTAGCTAAACGATCAGCTTCGCTATAAGGAACTCCTAGAACGCGAGCTACGTCCCTTACAGCATTTCGAGCTGCCATCTTACCAAATGTTACAATATTAGCAACTCTATCCTTGCCATACTTTTCAATACAATAATCTATAACCTCTTGGCGTCTGTTGTCTTGAATATCGATATCAACATCAGGCATACTGATTCGATCTGGATTTAAAAATCTCTCAAACAATAAATCATATTTCATCGGGTCAAGTTCTGTAATCCTCATACTATAAGCAACAATTGACCCAGCAGCACTTCCTCTACCTGGCCCGAAAACTATACCCTTATCCTTACCCCAATTTATAAAATCTGAGACTATCAAGAAATAACCATTAAAACCCATTTTATCGATAATACTGAGTTCGTACTCAACTCTTGCTTTAATGTGTTTAGGTAATTTTACTTCTATTTCCTGCTGAGAAGTTAAGTGCTGCAGCTCGTCTGATAAATATCTTTTCTTTAAGCCTGTATAAACTAGATTATTTAAATAATCCTTTTCCGATACATTGGAATCTAGTGGAAATGTCGGAATTAATATATTATCAAGAGAAATGCTAACGTCGCATCTATCAGCAATTTTTTTACTATTTCGAATTACATCTGGATTAGTATCGCCCCATCTATCAATTAATTCTTGAGGATCAGTTACATGTAGGTCGAATTCTTTTAAACTCATTCTTTTTTCGTCAGACAATAATGAACCAGTTTGTACGCATAGTAGGATTTCATGAGCGATTTGATCTTCCTTGGCTAAATAGTGAGCATCACAGGTTAAAACACATTCAACATTTAACTCTTTTGCAATTTTAAAAATTTGTTCATTAACTCTAATTTGCTCGGCCCAAGGTTTAGGACTGTCAGGGTGGCCGTGATCTTGTACCTCCAAATAATATCTATCACCAAAAACCTCTTTGTACCACTTAACTACTTCCTTAGCTGCATCTATCGAGCCTTGGCGTATTAATTCACCTACTTCGCCGCCTATACAACCACTTAAACAAATCAAACCTTCATTGTATTTTTTTAATGTTTTTTTATCAATTCTTGGTTTATAGTAAAAACCATCTAAATTAGCAATTGAAGATAATTCCATTAGATTTTTATAGCCTTGGTTATTCATAGCAAGTAGAGTTAAATGGAAATTTTGTTTATCAAGTCCAACTTCTTTATTGTCTAATTCTCTAGAGGCCATATATGCCTCAATGCCAATAATTGGTTTTATTTTATTCTCAAGACACTCTTTATAAAATTCAATTACACCACTCATAGTACCGTGATCGGTAATTGCAATGGCTTCCATACCTGAAGTTTTTACAAATTCAACCAATGGCGGTATCTTAGTTAAACCGTCTAAAAGGCTGTATTGAGTATGATTGTGCAGATGAACAAAATCATTTGTTTTTAGATTGTTTTTATTTAACCCCATAAACTCCCTCTATGGAAAAGTTATTAATTTAATTATACAAAATGATTTAAAAACTAACTACAAAAATACGATTTAAATTAACAACATTTATCAACTAAATTATTTAAAGAATATCCCAGAGAATTTATCTTTTAAATGGTTAAAAGTATCGATCTTCTTAGATGTTTCATCTGTTATTCTCTTGGCTTTTTTTAAAATTTTATAAATGTATATAAAAACTACTAAGCAACCTAGAAAAAATAGAAATTGAAAGATCATAATAACTGTAACTGCTATCTCAATATAACTCATACTTCTATTATAGACTTTATTTAAATCTTTGCTTGATATATTTTTATTTGCTTAATTATCTGCTTTGATTTGTTCAGCTATTAATCGATTGATTATTTGAGGGTTTGCTTGACCCTTAGTCTCTTTCATGATTTGACCGACTAAAAATCCAGCAGCTTTTGTCTGACCATCTTTAATGTCTTGGACTACTTTTGGATTACTAGCAATTACATTACTGACTATATCTTTTAAGAATGATTCATCGGAGTTCTGCAAAAAACCTTCTGTCTGAGCCCATTTTTCTATATCATCCACAGTTTCAGGTAGTTTTAATAATGCTTCAATTAGTAAATTGAGTTTAGTTGAATTTAATTTATTATCAACTTTCAATTGATATACTTGATTAAAAATAGCTTCTCTTTTAGTAGAATCAATAACTAGTAACCCTTTAGCATTATCTTGTTCTTCACTTTTCTGCAATAACGGTAACTCAATGTTTATTAACCAGTTGGCATAGGTTTTAGCCCTCGACTCATCATCTATTACCTTATTAAGTAAATCCAATGGTTGCGATAAATAATCTGCATGAGCACCCAGTAAGAGATTTACTTGTTCAACATCTAAATTCAACTTTGTTAATTTTTGACGCCATTCAATTGGTAATATTGGCATTGATGATTTAATTTGGTCTAGCAACTCATCTTCAATCAGTATAGGTGGGACATCGGGGTCAGGCATATATCTATAATCATCGGCGTTTTCTTTAACCCTTTGAGTAAACCCACTCTGTTTAGCGTCATTCCACCCTCTAGTTTCTTGACGGATTTCACCACCATTTTCTAAGACATCAATTTGTCTTAATGTTTCAAATTCTATTGACTTCTCTACTGACCTAAAACTATTTAAGTTTTTGGTTTCTGTTCTTGTGCCCAATTCATCTGTTTTGCTAACTGAAACGTTAACATCAAATCTCATATTACCGTAAAAAAGATTAACGTCCGAGACTTGAGCAAGTTTCATAGCAAGATATAATTCAAAACAATAATTTTTAGCCTCTAAAGGAGTGTGCATTTGAGGTTCACTGACAATCTCGAGTAAAGGGGCCCCTGAACGATTAAGATCCACGAGACTGTAGTCTGAACCAAGTGGATGAATACTTTTACCAGCATCTGCTTCTAGATGAGCTCGAGTAATTTCAATTCTTTTTATTTCATTATTATCCGAAATAATATCAACAAAACCACCAGTTAATATTGGAAATTCATATTGGGTAATTTGATAACCCATCGGTAAATCAGGATAAAAATAATGTTTACGATCAAATTTAGAAAATTTTTGAGCTCGAGTATTTAATGCATACCCTGCCATTATTGCTAATTCAATGGCTTCTTTGTTAGTCACTGGTAGGGCACCGGGTAATCCAAAATCAATATGATTAGTTAAATGATTCACTTGAGTTGTAGTTGAATCATTTAAACTACCAGAAAACAGTTTAGTTTTCGTTTTCAACTGAACATGGCATTCAATACCAATTGTCACTTTATACTTATCAATAATTTCTTTGCTAATCATGGGTAATTTTCTTTTCATCTTTTAATAAACTTAAATCAATTAAAGATTGTCTGACTGAATGAATTATTCTTAATACGATCTGTTTATCTTCAACTACCAAACCATCGTTAATTATTTGACTAGCCAATTTATGACAATACCAAACATCATCGTTATTGGTAAAAATATGCTGTGCGGAAACAATTCTCTCTCCAGGGCTCTTCCCTTTATAGTGTTTAAATTTTAGAACTTCTATTATTAATTTGTCTGACTGAACAGCAAAATCTGACCATTTTTTTGGGTTATTTATTAATTTCATTAAAGATTGCCATTTTATAAGTAACCTCTTTTGTTTTAAGCGTCTTTTAGAAACTATATAGATTAATAATATCAATAAGACTATAGCTGCGATTATAAAAATAATCGTATTAGTTTTCATTATTTAATCCCTTCAACAAATTCAGCAAAATCTAACAATTTTTTATCAGCCTTAAATGGTGCCATTATCTGAAAGCCAACCGGTAAATTATCTATAAAGCCAACCGGTAACGAGACGGCTGGTATGCCAACCAAATTTGCTGCAACTGTCATAACATCGCTTAAATACATTTGGACTGGATCATCAGATTTTTCACCTATTTTAAATGGTAAAGTTGGGCTAGTCGGTCCAACTAAAAAATCAACCTTCTCAAAGGCTTCATTGAATTCATTAATTAATTTTGTTCTAACTTGTTGAGCTTTTTTATAATATGCATCATAATATCCACTACTTAAAACATAGGTACCAATCATAATCCTTCGTTTAGCTTCTTTACCAAATCCTTTTGAACGAGAATTCAAATAATAATTCTCTAAATTAGTTGAAGTTGAATCATTATAGCCGTATTTAACTCCATCGTATCTACTTAAATTACTACTCACTTCTGCGGGACAGACAATATAGTATACGGGCAAGGATAGATCTATTGAAGGAATAGTTATATCAACTATTTCTGCACCACTAGATCTTAGTTTAGAAACCGTATCAAGAATTCTCTCTTTAATTTTTTGATCTAGATCTTCATTAACAAAATCAGTCACAACACCAACTCTAACACCATTTAAATTTTTCAGATTTCCGTTTAGAGTATACGAAGAACTATCACGTTTTATTGTTGTGCCATCAAGTTGATCTTGACCACCAATGATATCTAAAATTAATCCGGCATCGGCGACAGTCTTGGTGATAGGGCCGACAACATCTAAGCTAGAGGCCATTGCGATGACTCCGCTTCTTGATACTAAGCCATAAGAGGGCTTAAAGCCAATGTTGCCACAGAAACTAGCTGGGGTACGAATAGAACCACCAGTATCACTCCCTAGACTAAATGGTGCCATATTCAGTGCTACTGCTGCTGCTGAACCACCCGAAGAACCACCTGCCACCCTATTGATATCAAATGGGTTTTTAGTAACCATAAAATCACTATTCTCTGTAGAAGCACCATGCGCAAATGCATCAAGATTAGCTTTACCTATTAATATAGCCCCTTCGTCAATCAACTTGTTGACAGCGGTTGC
>JAJYCU010000064.1 GCA_021778165.1 bacterium
ATTTAGCTTTATATCAGGAAATTTAATTTTGGCTCTTTTAAAACTACTGTTAATGAAATTAGTGTAGAAGTCATTGATGAAGATTCAATTATAGAACTTAATATGCCTTTAAAATAAATATTTTTAGTAAGGGTCAGGTTTTTGCCGTTTAAAAGTTGTATGTTTCTTTTTTCCATGCAATCCTTTTTATTAGTCAGCCATTCATTTACAAATAATCCAATTGGTTTGAAAGTTTGTATTGTTGGGTATTGATTAATTAATTTTAAGGCTAAGTATTCATGGATTGCTTCATTTTTGTCATTTGAAAAAAATGGTTTTATAGCAATCGGTACAACTATCTCTTCTTCATCGTTACCTTGATTAATTGTTAATTCAAGTTCTCCGAAAGTAACGCCATGGTAAGATTCCTCTCGACCTACTCGCCAATCGGGACGTTCGGTAAAATGAGTCGACTGAAGATTAAAATTTTCAATTCCAAATTTTTCGCTAAATTGTGGATCAAAGTAAAACCCTGAACCATAGCTCGTAATGGTTTCTTTCAAATCAGGTATAGTAAAACTACTTTTAAATGGATAATATGGTACGCCTTCAATAGTCTTAGCTAAAGGGTAGAGCTTGTTTAAATCAATGTCATTGTTCGGTTTAAAGTACTCAGACATATACTCATATTTTACAATATTATCATTAAAATTACAAATAATTTAGTTAAATTTTACAATTTGATTCTACAGTATCTTGACGCAAATTTCTTATAAGCGTAAGCTCTAAGTAGGTATTAAAAAATATGAAACAAATATTTAAATTCAAACTAACCAAAAGAATTTTAAAAAGCATTGGTCTAGGTTTAATTGTCCTTATCCTTATTTCTGCAGCAGCTTATTTTATAGTACATAAAAACAAACCAAAATTGATTTCGTATCAAGGTATTATTAATAAACAAACCTGTACATTGAAGCAGACTGGCTGTACCGGTTATGTCCTAACAGTTAATAATAAGCAATATAATGTTGTAGTACCTTCAAATACTAGTATTCAAAACGGCACTAAAGTCACAGTTACAAGTAATAGTTTGCCGTCTAGTTCCTCGAATAAAATATCTACAATTCAGGCAACATCAATTGTCGCTATAAATTCAGCTAATAACTCGATAACTTCTAATAGCTCAACTTCAACAACTAATACTATTCCTCCCACCTCATCAACATCTAGCCCTAGCTCTGCAGTGGGGCACATATTAATTACGATAGCTTGTACTAATTTACCAGCCGGCGCAACTTGTGCGAGTAAACCGACGCCATTCCAAGCGGCTGTTTCTGTTAAAGATAATAGTTCTGGTAAAATCATTACTAAATTTATCAGTGCTAGTGATGGAAGTTTTTCTGTCAATTTACCAGCAGGTAGTTATGATTTTGTGCCAGATTCTTATAACAATAATACCTTTACATCACCTTCGCAACAAGTAACTATAGTAGCCGGGCAGACAACTAATTTAACAATTAACTATACCGGCAAAGGACCATAAATATGATCCACAATCGAGTGTCTGTCTTTGTGCCGTTGATTTCTTTGGTGGTTATTTTTGTAATATTTTTCGTCATAACAAGAATAAGTAGGTCTAGGGGATATTTGGGTGTAGGGGGTAGAGCAATTGTTAGATGTAAACAAGGACATTTATTTTCAACAATTTGGGTGCCAGGTGCATCATTAAAAGCAATTAGATTAGGTTTTTATAGATTACAATTTTGTCCAGTTGGACGACACTGGACATTAGTTAGACTAGTTAAGGATACGGATTTAACTGACAGTGAGAGGGTAATGGCCGAAAACAATAAAGACAGTTCGATTTTCTAACTTAAGCTAAAGTTATTTTTTAGATTATTAACAGTTTGATTCATTGACAGTGAGCCAATTTTTAATATTTTAGATTGAGATTCTTGCATTACTTTTAATACGTAATCAAAATATAGCATATCAATAGGTGTTCTAGTCTGGCTTAGTGTGCCATATAGTCTTTGAGTTGCTATTTCGGGGTCATCATACCTAGGGGGACCATTTTGTAAGAGCCAACCTGCAACTTGGACAATTGGTTTAGGATTTTCCACGCCTGAAAATATAACTTCTCCATTATATATATTTTCTAAAGTTATCATTAAATCTTCAATAATTGATTTATCCTTAAATTGTATTGAATCGAACAGAAGGTCTTTACCGGCACGCGATGCCTGGATAGATGTTCTCCATGGTAAAAATTTATTAAATAATTCTTTCATGGATTCCTCAATTTCAATAATCTGAGGTAAGTTATCAAAGGCTGTGTTTGTTGCTTTATGGAAATCAATACCTCGAAGCATTTCTTCGTTATTTAATCCACTTAGAGTATTCTTTAACCCTGAAATTCTTCTTAGGTCGTATACCATTGAACCGGTTAAAAATGATAGACTTGATTTAGAATCGAATAGCACTGCAGTTTCATGATGTGATATAAAGTTCATAAGTATTTATATTAGTCTATTTAGAGTCATAATTTAAATAAAAATATTGACGCTTAATCTAAAAAGTTAGCTTTTGGCTGGAGACAATCATAAACAAATAATATATAGTTAATAGGTTATGAAACAACTTTTTCGAATTTTTAAGTTTAGTAAATCCTTGTGGCCTTATTATCTAGGAATTTCTCTTTCTACTATTTTACTTGCTGGGCTAAGCCAGCTACAGCCGCTATTTACAAAGGGAGCAATTGATCAAATAAGTAAGGGCTTAGGACATTCGGATGTTAAAATTGTGGCCTTATTTGCTGTTTTAATTTTTGTTACGGATGTAGCACAGACATTATTTAGCAATATAGGTGGTTATTTAGGTGATATGATGTCGGTCAAGCTTCAACGATTCTTCAGTGTACATTATTATCAGCATTTACTTGAATTACCGCAAAGTTATTTCGATAAAGAACTTTCTGGAAAAATTATTAATAGAATGAGTCGTGGCATAAGTCAAATAAGTAATTTTACTCAAACACTTAGCAATAACTTTTTGCAGTTTATATTTTCTACAGTTTTTTCACTTATAATCGTAGCTTTATATTCTTGGCAAGTCGCTTTAATGTTATTCGCACTTTTCCCAATATTTATTTTGTTTACAACTAAATCTAGTAAGAAATGGCAAGGATATCAAAAAGAAATTAATGCTGAACAGGATATCGCTGGTGGAAGATTTAATGAGGCAATCGGTCAAGTCAGAGTAGTTAAAAGTTTTGTTCGTGAGTTGTCGGAGATAGCTTTTTTTTCGAAACGTTTTGACAAGGTTGTTAAGACAACAAGCCCGCAAAGTAAGTACTGGCATCGACAAGATGTATACAGACGTTTAGTCCTAAACACAATATTTCTAGGAATTTTTAGCTATATATTTATCGAGACTGCTAATGGACATTTTAGTATAGGGACTATGGTCTTATTGGTTCAGTATGCAATGCTTGTCAGAATTCCAATTTTTACAATTAGCTTTCTGGTTGATCAAACACAACGAGCAATTGCAAATACTACTGATTATTTTGCAGTTATGGATGAAGAAGTAGGTATTAAAGATATTTATGGTGCAAAAAGTTTAGTGGTTAAGGATGCATTAATAGAATTTGATAATATTAATTTTGCATATAATAAAAACCCAGTTTTGTCTGGCATATCTTTCTCAGTTGAGCCAGATTCTAAGGTGGCTTTAGTTGGTGAAAGTGGAGAAGGTAAGACAACTATTACTAGCCTACTTTTAAGATTATATGAGCCTCAAAATTGAGTTATTGAAATAGATGGCCAAAATATAAATAATGTAAGTCTGGTTAGTCTTAGAAGTTCAATTGGTGTTGTTTTTCAAGAGGCGTCCTTATTTAGTGGAACGATTCGTGAAAACATTGCTTATGCTAATCCAGAAGCTAGTGATGAAGAAGTTATAAGAGCTGCCAAATCTGCTAATGCAGATGAATTTATAAATAAACTTGATCAAGGGTATGAAACAGAAATTGGAGAGAGGGGCCTAAAATTAAGTGGTGGTCAAAAACAAAGAATAGCTATTGCTAGGGCATTTCTGAAAAATGCACAGATATTGATTTTAGATGAAGCAACAAGTAGCGTTGATAGCAAAAGTGAACGTATGGTGCAAGTAGGTTTAGATAGATTAATGAAAGGTCGGTCAACTTTAATAATTGCCCATAGACTTTCAACTATTAAGCATGTTGATAAAATAATTACTTTAAAAAATGGTAATATTGATGAAATTGGTACACCTAGCGAACTCGCATCAACAAGCGGAATTTACGCAGAACTTTTAAAACTTCAACAAAACGATAATAACACCAGTAAAAAGAAACTAACCAAATACGATATTTCTAGTTAAACACCTAAATTTAACTTTGCGATAATTATTTTTTTATCGTGTTTCTTAGATTTTTTCCCTATGCTTATTGAATTTAATTCGTATGGAGAAGTTAGTCGAGGACTGTTAGATCGCTCAGTTACATGTGGCGAGTAATTATCTAATAAATATGTTTTATCTATAAATTGACAACTGAAGTTTCCTAGGTAAAAGACTAGAGTATTGTGTAGGCTTCTTAAGGAGTGATTTTGATCAATTATTTCAATTACTGGTATATCTTCATTTGGACCAAAGTTCGACTTACCACCAAACTCTATCTGGATTGCATTAAAAGTGCTGGCTACTTGATTAACTGATTCTATAACATCGTTTTGAGGCATAGATTTTTCAGGTAAAAACAATGGCACGATAGTGCAATGAAGAGGCCATTCATCTAGCCATGAATTTAGTACAGTATTCTCAAAATCGTGCATTACGAAAAATTTATCTAGTCTTTCTATATCAGGCATTATTTAAGTTAATAATAGACTATATTATTATGCAAGGAT
>JAJYCU010000065.1 GCA_021778165.1 bacterium
GGGACAGTTTAAAAACTCAAAAATAGCCGCAACGTTAGGTTGGATTTTAGCATTATTAATGTCTATATCCGGTATCGCGGCGATTTATTCAATGCTACCCTAGGAAGATCTAAGCGAATCTATTGGTAGTTTTTTAGCAGCTTTGATTGCCGGTACCGACCCAAAGACTAAACCAATAAATATAGAAACTAAGGTGGCAAACATAACCAACTGCCACGTAATGACTGGTTTAATTGAGGTCGATAAAACTATAAATAATTCAACTAGGTACGAAAGTGCAATACCGATAACTCCTCCTACGAAGCTTAAAATACCAGACTCGACTAAAAATTGAAATATAATCTGACGATTGGTCGCACCAATAGCTTTTCTTATTCCAATTTCATGTGTTCTTTCAGCAACTGAGACAAGCATAACATTCATTATTCCAACTCCTCCTACTAGTAATGAGATGGCTGCTACAACACTTATTAATCGAGTTAATAGATCGAGAGTTCTTTTTGAATTATAAGAAATTTCAGACAAAGGTGTTATTAAAGTATTGCTTTGACTGCCGTTAATCTCATCAAGATGTGCTTGTAATTGTTTGACTGTACTTAGCTGATTGCTATCAATCGTCATAAAAATCTGATAGACAAATGCATTATTAGAGCTTAGCTTTTGAGCGGTTTGATAATCAATAAATACTGAATTATTAAAATCAACAAGTTGGGAAAATGGCACACTATTAATCGGGTTTAAGACACCTTCAATAATAAAAGGGGAGTTATTAATATAAACTGTAGCACCCAACGGACTAATTTCGCCGAATAATTTTTCAGCTAAATTCTGCCCGACCACAGCACTGTTAATAGGATTACTCGACTGATCGATAAAGGATCCAGCGTTTACTGATAAATTTAAGTAATTACTAAGGTACTGGTTGGTACCAACCACAACACCCGACTTATAAGATGACACTGTTCCACTAATTTTAGATTTCAAAACACTAAATGGGGTTAAGTTACTGATACTCTTAAACCCCTGAAGTCCAGCGAAGTCTAAATAATTTAAACTGCCACTCGGAGATATGTTCTCTAGTTTAGTGATAAAATTACTATTCGAATCTGGTTGATTTAATATCTTAGGTTGCACGATAAATTTATTCTGAGGCGAAGAACTATTTAATTGATAATTAACCTGCTGTTTAATACCATTACCGATTGCAACAATCATAACAACTGACGATAACCCTATTACTATGCCTAAAATAGTCCAGAAATTTCTCCACCTAGTATTGTAAATAATATCCAGACTTAACTTGAAATGACTAACTAGGGCCGAAGATTTCATTTCTTCCTCCGGCTATATTTTTTTTGTTTTTTCGGTTTACTTATCCGATCGATTCGATCAACTGTCTTCATTAGAACCGATACGCCGGCAAAATTATCTTCATCAGTTTTCATCAGTGAAGGTCTGAGTAACTGCTTGGCGGTTTTGGCAATTTGTCCGTAAGGTGTTATCTCGTCTTGAACTATTGAACCGTCCTTCATATAGACTACTCTCGAGGCATACCTAGTTAATTCGGGGTTGTGAGTAACGAAAATTATTGTATTTCCACCACGGTGAATTTCGGTCAATAACTCCATGATAAGCATCGAAGAGACGCTATCAAGATTTCCAGTAGGTTCATCGGCAATAATCAATTTTGGATTATTTATCAAGGCTCTAGCAATCGCGGCACTTTGCAATTGACCACCACTCAACTGATTAGGGTAAAAGTACTCTTTATCGGAAATTCCGACCCTATCTAAAATTTCACTAGCAAGTTTAAGTTGTCTACTCGACGAAACACCTTTATAAACTAACGGTAAACTAACGTTATTTATAATGTTTAACCTGTTTAATAAATTATAGGATTGAAAAACGAAGCCAATCGTATCTCGTCTTATTTTTGCCGCCTGATTTGGTTTAAGACGGGCGACATACTTGTTGTCTAACATATATGAACCCTGAGAAGGTTTGTCTAACAGCCCTATAATATTCATTAGTGTACTTTTACCAGATCCACTGGGACCCATGACAGCTACAAACTCACCTTTTTCAATTGTCAGGCTTATAGAATCAAGGGCTAATGAGCTAGCATCGCCAAAACCAAAAATTTTACTAATTCCTTCTAACTTAATCAAAGACATAGGGTTATCATATAGCATAAAATATTATTGTATTTTATCGCAATAAAATTATAAAAATATAAACAAAATTAATAATAATTGGTTATAATAATTAACTATTGGAGAGGTCGCCTAGTGGCCTATGGCGCACGCTTGGAAAGCGTGTTGGGTGAAAGCCCTCGAGGGTTCGAATCCCTCTCTCTCCGCCATATTAAGTGATTATTGAGCCACTCGTATTTCCTAAAACAGTATTCAGAATATTATTTTTTTTCATTGCTTCGAAAATAATAATTGGTAATTCATGATCAATCGCTAATCCGATGGCTGCTTTATCCATTATTTTAATATTATTGTTTGATAGTGCTTTTTTGTGACTCAGTCTTGCAATTTTTAAGGCATCTTTGTATTTCTTTGGATCTTTATCATATACGCCATCATACTTGGTGGCTTTTAAGACTACTTGGCAATCAAGTTCAAGTGCTAATGATACCGCGGCAGTGTCGGTGGTAATGTAAGGCCTTCCGATACCACCAGCAATTATAATTACTCTTTTTTTCTCCAAGTGTTTATTGGCCAAACGATGAATGAATTGTTCGGCTACCTGGGTGGCAAAAATATTAGATAAACAACGAGTGGCGATACCCTGAGCTTCGAAAATATCAGTCATCGCTAGAGCATTCATTAGAGTTCCGAGCATGCCAATATGATCAGCGGTAACTCTTTTGATTCCATTACCGGCGAGTCTTTCTCCTCTTGCGAAATTACCACCACCGACCATTATAATAAGTTCAACTTCGTGTTTTAATATCGGTTTTATTTCACTGGCTAACCAAGTACAAATCTTCGGATCTATACCCCCTTCAAAATCACCAGACAACTGTTCGCCTGAGAATTTTAACAAAACTCTGCTGTATTTTTTATCAGCCATTTAAAAACAGTTTAATATATACAGTGAAATAATATCAATAAAAAGTTATTTTATTTGATATCATTAAACGAGATTATGATTAAAGTATCATCGTGGAATATAAACGGGATTAGATCTGCGAATAAAGATGGTAAATGGGACCATTTTATTTCAAAAATTCAGCCAGATATCATTTGTCTTCAGGAGATCAAAGCAAACGAAAATCAGATTGATTTTCTCGACCATACTTATTTTAAATATATCAACCCAGCTAAACGCCCCGGATATAGTGGAACTGCTATTTTATCTAAAACAGAAGCTCTGTCGGTCAAAAAAAACATAGATTTTAAACTAATCAAGGCTAATCAAGACTTAATCGATCGTTACGGAGATGCCAATGAAGAAGGTAGGATTACGGTCGCAGAATATGAAAAGTTTTATGTTATTAGCGTATATACTCCTAATGCAAAAGATGATCTTAGTAGGCTGGATTTTAAGTACAAAAAATGGGATCCAATTTTTTTGGAGTATGTAAAATATTTAGAAAAAGATAAGCCTGTCATCATTGCTGGTGATATAAATGTAGCCAACGAAGAGATAGACTTGGCAAATCCCAAAGCCAATCGTGGTAAAAAGGGTTTTACGAACCAAGAAAGAGAAGGTTTTAAGAACATTCTCAGCTCGGGTTTTACCGATAGTTTCAGATTTTACAATCAAGATGGCGAAAACTATACATGGTGGAGCCATTTTGCTAACTCTAGACAACGAAATGTTGGATGGAGAATCGACTATATATTGACTTCAAATCAACTCTCACAAAACTTGATTTCAGCGACAATCGAAAAAGACATTATGGGCTCAGATCATTGCCCGATTTCAATCGAATTAAATTTCTAGTTCTGTTTGATTTATAATTATTTCAAACACCATGCAATCAAAATCTAATAAACCATTCGCTGTTTTTGATATAGACGGAACAATTATAAGATGGCAACTCTACCATTCATTGGCCGACAGTCTTATAGAAACAGGTCATATACCAAAAAATCAAGCCACCAAAATTATTAAGTCCAGAGAAAAATGGCAAAAAAGGGAAGCGGGTTTTTCTTTTTTAGAATATGAAAATGTATTAGTGCCAATCATGCAAAAAACTCTTCACTCTCTATCCGCTAAAACCTACAAAAAATTAACTTCTGAGGTATTTGAACATAACAAAGACCGAGCATATACTTTCACTACTAATCTGATAAAAACATTAAAAAGAAAAGGATACCTGATATTTCTAATATCTGGGTCGATGGAGGCTTTAGTCGAACAAGTTGCTCGGTACTATGAATGTGACGATTTTGCTGGTTCTAAATTATCATTCGAAGGGAAGTCCGTCGAAGGTCAAGACGTAGTTATGACACATGGTAATAAATCAGAATATCTTAAAATAATGGTAACCCGACACAATTCCAGCTTCAGCGGAAGTATAGGAGTTGGAGATACCGATGGCGATATTGAAATGTTAAAATTAGTCGAAAATCCAATTGCATTTAACCCTAACTCAGAATTATTTAACTATGCCTATGCACAGCATTGGCAAATTATAGTCGAGAGAAAAAACGTAATATATAATTTAGGATACAATGACGGCAAATATTACCTGGGAGATTCAAAATTCTGATAAAGCGCTTTACCCAGATATTTTATGGGATAAGCCCGAGAACAGAATACATGCCAACAGTGCATTAATTATTGGCGGTAGTAGCTCTAACTTTCATTTAATATCCGATGCTTATGCCTATGCGCAA
>JAJYCU010000066.1 GCA_021778165.1 bacterium
AATGTGTACGCCTATCAAGAACACTATATGCCGATTGAAGACTTAAACCCTGATGGTACTGAAAGCGACTCTGAAGATTCTCGTTCAGTTCATCTTACCGTTATCGAAAATACCTTAAATTCATCAGGAAAGGTAGTCGGTGCCATGCGTTTAATTGTTAAATCTGAGACTGATTTTAGAACACTACCCGTAGAAGAACATTATCCTGAAGCATTTAGCGACAAGGAAGTACCGATGATGGGAATTGAAGTCTCTCGTTTAATAGGGCCAGGATTAATAAAATGGCTTTTATTCGCTGCAGGTGTTAATTATGCTGCCGAAAATAAGTTAGGACCTGTTTTAGCAGTCGTTAAAGAATCGTTAGCAAACGCATTAGATAATATTGGTGTTCCAGTTATCCGACTAGCTCCACCGAAATATGTTAGAGAGTATAATTCCTCTAAACTTCCTATAATGGTTAATGTAGAGGGTTTAACCCAAACTTTATATCGTGAAAAAACTGATGTTGTTAAAGAAATGGAAAGAATAGGTGATGATTTCGTTTATTCAGGGAAGAAGATTGATAACTAAAATACTTAGGATACTAAAATGATAACTACAAAATCACAAGAAATTTTTAGAAACATGGGTTTTTGGAGCGAAACCTTCCAACAAGCAATAATTGATACTAAAGTCGCAATTGGTGGACAGGGTGGTGCAGGATATTTATATGGGCTTGAACTTGCAAGAATTGGAGTACAGAATTTTACTATAGCCGATCCTGAAGTATTCGAGAGGGTAAATGGAAACAGGGTGTTAGGTGTGAATGAGATGACGATTGGCAGGAATAAGGCAGAAGTGTTTGCGGAAGATATCCATAAATTTAATCCCGATGCTAACATAACTGTTTATGATGAAGGAATTACGGAAGATAATATCGAAGAATTCGCTCATGATTCTGACTTGATACTTAACGCAACAGAATTATCTATGCCTGAGCTAGGAACAATGATTGCCAGACAAGCACGAAAAAATGGAGTACCAGTATTAGATATTGAGTATATTGGTTATGCAGCTCAGGTTACGTCGTTCCATCCTGATAGTAAAACTACATTTGAAAAATTTATGGGCATACAGGGAGGGGAATCGGTACCGATAGATGAAGTAAGAGACCAAAAAATTGATACTAGTAGGTTCCTTGCATATTTGCCGCCATACGCTGATATGAAAACATTATTAGAGGTGCAGGCGGGGGCATCACTACCTTCCAATATGCTTGGAGCAGGTCAAGCTACTCAGCTTGGTATCGCAGAGACATTAAAGCATATTCGTTTAAGTGCTGGACTTAATGGCCCTAATCCTGTATTTGCTCCCAAGGTAAGATGGTATGACCCATATAGTGGAGAGAGTGGCACATCATCACACCCAAGAACTTCCTATTATACTCACCTTGCTCGTGTAGTCTTAAGAAACAAAATACTTAAAAATAACGAGAATGCAAGCTATTCAAAAGAAGAAAGACTTTCTCGCGGGGATAATTAAATAAACGTATATTACGTGTATTAGTAATAATTGATTACATAAGTACTTTTACAATTCTAGGATGTAAAGTAGAATAACTTTAGTGGGCGATTTATATCTTTTAACTAATTGGGTAGTTACTATAGCATTGTTGATGCTCGGACTAGTGGCATTACTAAGAAATTATAAATCTAAACTTAATCTGATATTTTTCATTTTCACACTTGCTCTAGCTATATGGATAATTGCTAGTTATGTAAGTAATGATATTGTTAACAGTAACGCTATATCCTTGTACGGTAACTACATTGTGTTTCTTTTTAGTTTAATATCAAGTTATCTTTTAGCCTGGTTTTCTATAGTTCTTAGCGAAAATTATTTTGCTGAAAAGGTTATTAAAAAGGCAACCATACCACTTTTAGTTGTCGGAATACTTTGTTTCACGCCATTAATTATAAAATCGGTACAAATTCAGGGAAATGTTTATGCTATTTCCTTCGGCCCGTTAGTTATTATTTATGCTTTAAGCTTGTTAGGGTTGTTAACTTACTCTTTGATAATATTAAAAAAAGGGGTAAAAAATTCTCGTGGTGGCAAACATCAACATTTGAGACTGTTGTATGTCTCGATGTTAATAGCTTTACCTTTTTTGGTAGTTACAGAGTTTGTATTACCTACTGCAGCAGGTTGGTTCGGCTTAACTAACGTAGGCATATTAATCATGATACTGCCAACGATCAGTTTATATTATAGTGTAGTTCGTCTCAAATTATTTGATATTAGGCTCGTAGTTGTCCGATCTGTAGGTTTTATTATTGCAGTCGGAATTATTGCATCTGGTTATGGTATCTTGTCATTTTTTGTCCTTAAATTTTTTAAACTCAGTGGAAATACCTTCATCCAAGAATTATTTAACGTAATTTTTATAATTATCTCAGGCTCCGTATTCTACCCGCTTCTAAAATTATTCAGACGGATTAGTGATAAATTTTTTTACCAAGATTCATATAATCCTCAAAATCTTTATGATGAGCTTAACAGTCTTTTAGTTTCAAGCATAGATTTAGTTGAGATTGTTGAGAAATCTCAGAAAATAATTGTGAAATATTTACGCGTATCGTTTGTGAATATTAAAATCCCGGATTTTAAAAATAATAATTTAGATTCGTTAACAAAAACAAATTTAACAGATACAATAAGCTTGGCAGATTTATTTTCAAAAACTAAACTAAATATTGTAATCGCTGATGGACTCGACGACAGTCAGCCAATTAAACATTATTTAGAAAAAAACAATATTGCAGTAATACTCAGACTGTACTCAAAAACAAACCAAAGAATAGTGGGATATATGGTAGTAAGTAATAAAAAAAGTGGAAGCATACTGAGTAAATTAGACTTAAAAGTTTTAGAGACTGCGTCAAACGAAATGACAATTGCTTTCGAAAACGTGTTCCATTACGAAGAAATTACTAATTTCGCGAATACCTTAAAAGGAAAGGTGGACAGTGCGACTTATAAGTTGAGAAGAGCCAATGAAAAACTTCAAGCCTTAGACGAATCAAAGGATGACTTTATCTCTATGGCGTCTCATCAGCTTAGAACTCCACTAACAAGTGTTAAAGGTTATCTTAGCATGGTTTTAGAGGGAGATGCCGGAAAAATATCTAAGGTTCAAAAAGACATGCTAGATCAGGCTTATTTTAGTTCTCAAAGAATGACCTACATAATTTCTGATTTACTCAATGTATCTAGACTTAAAACCGGTAAGTTTATGATCGATAGGTCTAAAGTTAATTTAGCTAAGCTAGTTGAAGAGGAAATTAGTCAATTAACGGAGACGGCTTTAAATAAGAAAATTAATTTAGTATATGACAAACCAAAGAATTTTCCGGACCTATATTTGGATGAGACTAAAACAAGACAAGTTGTCATGAATTTTATGGATAATGCGCTTTATTACACTCCTCAAGGCGGTGAAGTAAGGATTGAACTCCTGGATAAAGAAAAGACCATAGAATTTAGAATATCCGATAATGGAATTGGAGTTCCAAGAAAAGAACAAGCTCATCTTTTTACTAAGTTCTACAGAGCTGGTAACGCTAGAAAAGTTCGTCCTGATGGGACTGGACTTGGTTTATATATGGCTAAAAAAGTTATTATTGCAGAAGGTGGTTCAGTTATTTTCGAAAGCCAAGAAGGCGAAGGCAGTACCTTTGGCTTTGAATTTTTAAAAGCTAAAAAATCTCAAAAAACAGAGGCTGAAAATTAGGTTTTCATAATGGTGGGAAAAATAAAATTAAGATTGGAGATATTCGCCTGATATGTTTGCGCTTGTAAGTTTTATTGTTTCTATTGTAATTATTATTGCCGCTTCTATTGTTGTTTTAGTGAAGGACTATAGTCGGAGAATTAACCAATTTTATTTTATTAATGCCGGTTTAATTGTTTTTTTAAACTACTTTAACTACTTATCTCTTAAACCTGTAGATGGTTCGATTGTCTATATAAGGGCAGTTATCTCGCTAACCTCATTAATTATAGGAATCTTTTATTTAACTAGTTATTTCTTAGAGAGCGAGAAGATAAAACTATCTGTATTCCAGGTCGGCTTCATTTTATTAACATTTATCGTCGCTATCTTAGACTTAACAGATAATGTATTTAAATCAGTAAGCTATGGTAAAGTTTTTCATTTGCATCTTGGCTCACTGGTTGCGGTTTTTCTTCTTCACACCGCCGTTACTATAACCTACACTGGATTATTTATAGTTAAAAGAATTAGAAATACTCGTGGAAGAGTAAGACAACAGTACCAATATCTGTTGATAGGATTAGTACCGGCTTTTCTATCTGGATCGTTTACTTCATTTATTATGCCTTATTATTTTCACAACCCATCTTTTATAGTCATTACTCCGGTATATCTTGAACTTGTCTACGCTATGATAGGACTATCTATTATATTCAATGGTTTATTCGATCTCAGGTTTTATCTTTATAATGCCTTAATTAATTTACTGATTGTAATGGTATCGGATATTTTACTGTCGATTCCGTTTCTGTTTCTAATCGACTGGATATTTAAACTAAACCTGGCATTACATCAATTTATTATAGCGAGTTTCATACTGCTAGTTCCTATATTTATGTATTCTTTTATAATTAAAATTTTCAGAAAATCAACTAGCCAGTTTTTCTTTAACGACTATTATGATCCTGAGGAATTTATGGCTGACTTTAATAATTTAATAATCTCTAATCTTGATGTAAATTCTTTAATTCGAAGAACTTCTGAATATATAAAAAATAATTTTAAATTA
>JAJYCU010000067.1 GCA_021778165.1 bacterium
GGCTTCGCTTGCTCTGGAAATAAAACATCCCATGCATTTGAACTAAAACCCAACGTAGCATTAAATTTACTTTCTGGATAACGATTAGACAGGCTTCTGGTTAATGCTGAAAAATTAGCAGCAAAAGCTGCTTATTTAGGAAGTGTTCTAATGGTAGGCCACATAGAGCTCTTTAACTCTGTAGTTAGAGAACTAAGAAAGATAATTGGCGATGTAGCAATAAAATCGATGAGGTTTAATAGACTTGGATATGTAGCAGATACAACAAGGTTATATCATGATGCAGTCCTGGATTTAATGGTCCACGACATTGCTATAGCACAAAGTTTAACAAATACAGAAGATAAAGATACAATAGTCGTTAGTAGTGTAGGGCGTAACGATACAAGTTTTAAACCAGATCCTATAGAAGCAATCCTGGCAGTAAAGAACACATTAAGCGAAAACGTTATTGATGTTCATTTACGTGCAAGTAGGGCCTATACGGGTGGCAAAGTAAGACAAATCAGTATAGAAACAGAAGATTCTGTGATTGAAGCAGATCTTTTAACGAGAGTAATAACTCAAAAAGTTGCCGGGGAAGGTAGATTCGATATTGGTGGCGGTTCATTTGTTCAAGATGTGAAAACAGCTTTTTGTACACCACAAGAAAATGTTGAGCCTTTAATGATGGAACTACAGCATTTTGTTAATTGTATAAAAGGTGATGCCACACCAGAGCAAGAATCTGTTTCAGGAAAAAATGGTCAATCTGTTTTGTCGGTTGCTAAGCTAATTCTTTCACAAAACATATTAATTAACTAATAAAGAAAACCAAAAATTTAATTTCTTTTCTCTTCGTTTACATCTAAAATAAATGCTGTAAGTAATAATTGGAACCCAAGAACCAAAAGCAATACCACCGGAAGTAGTGCGCCAGAGTTCGGAATAACACTGTAAACAATTCGCTGCAAAAGCACATAAATACCATCTAAAATTCCAAGCGAGAATGTGCTTATTCCACTAAAAAGAAATAATGCGATAGGGTGAAAATTGTACAGTACATATTTGTAATAAATTCTTTTCCAAAAACCAACGTACAATACTCTTAGAACTTTTAATGTGGTTGAGAATACTTTTATAGTTGAAGTTTCTTCACCATATACTGCCGGTATGGCAAAATCACCGACCTTTGCGTTAATAATAGACAGCGCTATTAATACCGTATTTTCAAATTCATAACGATCACCCACTAAATGCCAGGGTAGTCTATCGACAATATTTTTTGTATATATAGCATATCCATTCTGGGTATCAAAAATACTATAGTAACCAGTTGAGAATTTAGTAATTATAGTTACAATGACATTGCCTATTTTTCTATAAGTAGGCATGCTTTTTAATTGCTCTAGGTGCATGAAACGATTTGCTTTTATGAAATCGAGCTTTCTTTCTTCTAGATTATCTAGCATTTCTGGTAGGTACTTTGGATCCATTTGGGCATCACCAGCAAAGATTGCCATACGGTCAGCATTGGACTTAGCAGCCTTTTGAAGGCCAGATTTTAGGGCATAGCCTAAACCATGATTTGTCTTCAGATCAATAATATTTATTCGACTATCGTTTTTAGAAATTTTTTTTACTTCGTTTAGTGTATTGTCGGTGCTGCCATCATTAATGACATATATAACGTCTATTATTTTATCCAAAGATAATAGAGTTTTTTTAATAAGTTTTTCTTCATTATAGGCGGGAACAATAGCAGCAATCTTTAATTTATGGTACATTACCCAATCTCCAATTTCCTGTTTTTTGCTGAAATATCTATACTACTCGTGGTTTTAATTATAAAATCTTTTTAATAATTAATCAAATTTAACAAATATTTACCGTACCCACTCTTTATTAAGGGTTCAGCAATATCTTGAAGCTGTTCTTGATTAATAAAACCTTGTCTAAAAGCAACTTCCTCGATGCAGCCAATTTTTATTCCTGTTCTTTTCTCGATAACTTTTATATATTCGCTAGCATCGTTCATTGACTCAAAGGTTCCGGTATCGAGCCAGGCAGTACTTCTGTCTAGTAACCGAACCTTTAGTTTATTCTGTTTTAAGTAGGCATTATGGATTTCTGTTATTTCAATCTCACCACGATTACTTGGCTTTACGTTTTTAGCTATCTCAACCACATTGTTATCGAAAAAGTATAGTCCTGGAATCGCATAATTAGATTTTGGCTTTTCTGGTTTTTCTTCAATCGAAACTACATTCATGGCGTCATCAAATTCTACTATGCCATATCTCTCCGGGTCTGATACTTGTTGGCCGAAAATAACACCACCATCTAAATTCTTCATCGCATCTTTAATTTTATTATCTAGATCGTTGCCGTAAAAAATATTATCACCCAATATCATGGCAACATTGTCGCTACCAATAAAATCTGCACCAACGATATAGGCATCGGCAAGACCGCGTGGTTTATCCTGAACCTTATAAGTGAAACGACAGCCAATTTGAGAACCATCTCCTAAAAGATTTTCAAACCGTGGAATATCGTGAGGTGTTGAAATAATCAAAATGTCGTTTATACCAGCAGACATTAGGGTGCTGAGAGGATAATAGATCATTGGTTTGTCATAGATTGGTATCAGCTGCTTACTGATAGCCATAGTAATTGGATATAACCTAGTTCCTGATCCACCGGCCAGTATGATGCCTTTCATATCAGTATTCTTCCTCTTTTATGTATTCTTCAAGATTATTATACCAATCATTAGAAACAAAACCTGTTTGATGTAGTTTAGTTAGGTCCATAACACTATTAAGTGGTCTAGGAGCAATTCCGGTTTTTCCTTCGTAGTACTGTTTGGTAGTTACATCTGTAACGGTACTTTTAAGCCCAGCTAGTTTAAAGATTTCTTTTGCTATATTTGCCCAAGACTTTGGCTCACCACTGTTTGTTACATTATAAATTCCATAAGGACTTTTGTGTTGCAATAGATAATCAATCGCCCTTACAAGTTCACCGGTGAAGGTTAGTCTACCTATCTGATCACTGACTACACTCGGATTAATTCCTTTTTTGCCTAGATCTAGCATTGTTCGGACAAAATTCTTGCCATCACCAATCACCCATGACGTTCGAAGTAGATAGTATTTTGACATCAAAGAGACAGATATGTCGCCAGCGGCTTTAGATTGTCCATAAACTGACAGTGGACTATATGGCTCGTCTTCTGTATGGGTTTTTTCATTCCCATCAAAAACATAATCAGTCGATATATGCACTAAAGTTTTATCATATTTATCAGCAATTTTTGCCAGTAGAGAAGGTGCGACAGCATTTACTTTCCAGGCCAATACGCGTCCTTCGGCAGTCTCAGCTCCATCGACATTAGTATAAGCCGCGGCATTGATAATCGTCTTTATCCCATTCCAGTTAAAACTTTCTAGAGCTTGCTTATTAGTAATGTCTAATGAATCGGAATCAATTGCTTTTGCGTCTGGGTATTTTAATTTAAGAGCCCTACCTAGTTGACCGTAAGCCCCGATTATTAAAATTTCTTCTTGGTTCATTTAATTTCCATTGGCTTAATGTCTTTTAAGTATGGATGATTTTTGTCTCGGTCTGAAATAATGGCTTTTTCTAAATTAATCGGCCAGGCAATATTAATATCAGGATCGGCTAGATTAACAAAACTATACTTATCGTAGTTATCGGCACTCCAATGTCGATTTACACTGTATAAATAATATGTCTCTGGCTCAATCGTCTGAAACGAATTAGCAACCCCTTCCGGTAAAAAGACTGTCGTGTTTTCATCAATATAAACAGTAACTACTTTACCGAATGTTTCTCCTTTTCTTAAATCCACGTAAGCTGAAAAAACCTTACCTTTGACGACTGAGATATATTTGTCCCATGGTTCAGCGTGAAATCCCCTGGTGACGCCAACATCCTTGTTGTAGGATAGGCTGTTTTGGGCTACCTTAAATTCTTTTGGTAGTCCTACTTTATGCAACTTTTCCTCTTGAAATTTTTCCTGGAAATATCCTCTCGAATCACCGATTAAGGTGACATCAAATATTAACAAGCCCGGTATGTCGGTTTTGTGACAAATAAACTCAGTCGTAGGAGTCGACATTACTGATTTACCTTTCTATATTTAAACTCAGTTTCGGTTTTTTGAGGTTTCCACCAATCTTCATTTTCTCTGTACCATTTAATTGTGTCCGTTAAACCCGATTTAAAGTCTGTATATTTAGGACTCCAGCCAAGTTCATTTTCTAGCTTGGATGAATCGATAGCGTATCTTAAATCGTGTCCTGGTCGGTCGCTGACGTGCTCATAATCATTTGGGTCTTTGCCCATCAATTCAAGGATTAACTCAACCACTTCTTTATTATTTTTTTCACCGTTTGCACCAATTAAATATGTCTCGCCGTAAATTCCTTTTTCAATGATTGCTAAAACTGCTGATGAATGATCTTCGGTATGAATCCAGTCTCGTACATTCTGCCCATTGCCATATAGTTTTGGTTTTCGCCCCTCTAATATTTCTGTGATTTGTCTTGGGATAAATTTCTCAACATGCTGATATGGTCCATAATTATTTGAACAGTTTGAAATAGTAGCCTTAATACC
>JAJYCU010000068.1 GCA_021778165.1 bacterium
AGTCGTTATAAATATATATAGGTAATTAATAAAGGGTACCAGCCCAATAATCAATGCTATTGTACCTAAAGTAAAAAAAACTGCGTACGGGCGATACATTAATAGACCACGTAAAATAGCTATACCTGATTTTTTAGCATGATCAAAATTAGATTTAATTAATCTGGATTCACGAGTTTTAGGGTTGGTTTTAATTTTAATAGTTGCTATAGCTTGAGATTTATTACCAGCCTGTATGGCAGTTTCCATTCCGAAACTATATCTAGTGATTAGATTAATTTCAATTGCTGCTTGCTTTGAAAAAGCTCGAAAACCACTCGTACCGTCTGGGATAGATGTACCGGCGACTTTATTTAAAACAAAGGTACCAAATTTTTGCAAAAACTTTTTATTGGCTGAAAAATGATCTATCGTATGAATTTGTCTATCAGCTATAACAATATCTGCCTTTTTATTTAAAATTGGTTTAATTAAATCTGGGATTCTTTTTTGAGGATACTGATTATCACCATCAGTCAGAACAATTATATCCGCACCCATTTCGAGAGACCCTCTAATACCATCACGAAACGAATATGCTAAACCCTTATTTTTTGTATGTCGTATTATTCGTTTGACGCCAAGTGATTTGGCAATTTTAGACGTATTATCAGTTGAACCATCATCAATAATTAACACTTCTATTTTATCAATGCCAGGGATTTTTTTCGGAATTGATTTTAAAACTATTGGTAAAGTTTTTTCCTCGTTTAGACAGGGAATAAATACAACTAATTTCATCAACTACCTAAATTAAAAAAATATTAAGTATATTATACAATTTAATATCTACATTAACAAACCGTTAATCTCAAATACTCAGATTAAACTCAGTCTATAAACTACTTATTCTCGATCATGAACCTAATTAAATTATTAGTCGAGCTATCATAGTTTGAATTAGGCTTACCATTTTCAATATCACTACTTATATTCTTAGCAATTTCTTTACCTAGTTCAACGCCAAACTGATCAAATGAATTTATCTGCCAAATAATTCCTTCAACAAAAACTTTATGTTCGTAAATAGCTAATACTTGGCCTAAAGTACTTGGTGTTAGCTGTTTAGCTATAAAAACATTATTTGGTTTATTGCCTGGAATTGACTTATAGGGTTCGTTATCTATGTCATCTTCACGACCAAAAGCGAGAGCTCTAGACTGAGCGATCATATTAGATATTAATTTCAACTGATGCTCTGAATTTGAGTTAAAATCAGATTTACTAAATCCAATTAAATCAATTGGGATTAGTGGAGTGCCCTGATGAAATAATTGAAAAAAAGCGTGTTGAACATTAGTCCCTTGGCCACCCCAGATAACGGAACTAGTGGAATAATTAACTTTTTCTCCTACATTATTTATACTTTTACCATTACTTTCCATAATAAGCTGCTGTAAATAGGCAGGCAGATGTTTAAGATTTTCATTATAAGGAACAATTGCTTCACTATCGATTGACCAAAAATTGATGTACCAAATACTAATTAAGGCTAATATTACTGGGATATTTGACTCTAGCGGGGTAGTCTTAAAATGATTATCTATTATATTAAAACCATCAAGCATCTCATAAAAATTATCTTCACCAATTGCTATCATTAGTGATAGACCTATCGCAGAACAAAGTGAATAACGCCCTCCAATAAAATCCCAGAATTCAAAAATATTATTTTCTAGAATACCGAATTTCAAAACTTCATCAATGTTAGTCGAAACGGCTACAAAATGATTACTAATAGATTCCAACCCTAACTCTTGAGTTATCCAATCTCTCGCAGTTTTTGCATTAGTCATTGTTTCGTCAGTTGTAAATGTTTTTGAAGATATTATAAAAATGGTTTCTTCTGGGTTAATACCTTCGATGGCATGGCTAAGAGCGTTCAAATCGATATTTGAAACAAATCTCACATTTAACTTTGGATTGGTAAAATTATGTAAAGCCTCTACAGCCATCATCGGTCCAAGGTCAGATCCTCCAATACCGATATTAATAACATTCTTGATAGGCTTACCACTATAGCCCAATAAAGATCCGTCGTTTATCATCCTACTAAATCCAGCCATTTTAGCCAATACTGCTGCAACAGATTTTTTAACGTCCAAGCCATCCATTATAAGCGGGGACGTAGACCTATCTCTAAGCGCTACATGTAAAACGGATCTTTTCTCGGTGGAATTTATTTTATCACCATTAAACATTGCCTGAATCTTGGTAGGTAATTCAACTTTTAAGGCTAAATTTATCAATTCATTTAGTACATCTATATCAATTAAATTCTTAGAATAATCAAAAAAATAATCACCAACCTCTAAACTAAATTTCTTTAAACGTTCTGAATCTTGGTTGAATAAATCATTAATCGTACTTCGGCTTAATCGATTTTTATGTTCAACTAAATTTTGCCAGCTAATATCTGATTTTAAATCAACCATAAGCTTTATTATAAGAAGAATACCGATTAAATACTAGTTTTATCTGTAGTTTCTTATATAAAATTCAAGCTTTTTTAACTTCTTCAAGTGCTAGTTTAGCAATCAAAGTTAGACTAACTATTGAAAGGTGATTCCTACCGTCTCTTTTACCCTCGGTAGGGTTATAGGGGAAGTAATATGAGTATGTTGTCTCATCCTCATTTGGAGTATGCTTAATTGTTCTGGTATTCATAGCTGTGATTCTTGGCAGACAATCAACTAAGCTTGTTCTTGCTATGTGTATGATTGTAGAATTTATCTCGTTATGAGATGCAGTTTTTACGAACATCTGTTGACTAAACGGCTCTATATCGGAAACATGAACTGAGATTAGTCCCTCATGTTCACCTTCATCCTTAGCCAGTACATAAGAACCTTTCGCTAATCTTTCCGATAACATTTCGGATAAAACAATCTCTGGATTAATCGCTCGTAATTTTTCTGTCATAATAAATTAGCTTAATAAATTTTATGATATTTTACAAGCTTAAGAAGTATTTTCAGACTATTCGTATCTTAAAGCTTCAATAGGATCTTTGTTTGAAGCTCTTCTAGCCGGAAGGGTACCAGCAATAAATGCAATAACCATTATAGAAACAACTATGATTAAAGAAGTCTTTATAGGGAATGACAGTAAATTTAAACCAGGAAAATCTTTCAGTAAGCCCTTAGATAATATTGAGTTTATAATATTACCTAGTCCATTTGCAAAAAATATACCAATTAAACTACCCCAAAAACCTATTAAAAGGGCCTCGAAACTAAATAACATAAATATTTTAGCCTTACTTAAGCCCAATGCCTTCATAATTCCTATTTCTCTTGTTCTTTCTTGGACTGACATAAAAAGAGTGTTAATAATACCGAATGAAGCAGCAACTAAAGTAATAATGGCAAAGAAAATTAAAACACCTGTTACAGCATTTATAACTGTAAAAATAGTATTCTCTTGATCCTTAATTGTTAGTCCCTTATATCCTTCATTTAAAAGAGCTTTTTTCAATGCATTTATTTGGTTTGTTGTTAAATTAGGATTAAATATAGCCGAAAGGCTAATATAGTTATTTAATTGAGAAACTGGTTCACCAACAGCGCTAATAGATTCTAAAATACTAGTCAATTTATTATTACCGTAACTTAAAGTTGACCCAATTAAGTTTTTTTGTTGAACACCAACTATTTTAGCTTCAACTACTGTTTGTTGACCCAATGAATTAGATATACCAATATTTACCATTTGATTAACGGCTGCATTATAGGTAGAAAATCCAAGTGAAGATGTGTATGATTCAGGTATAGTTATTTCAGGAGTATTATTAGTATTAATAACATTTCTTCCTGCTGCAATATCTAGTGCTGGCGTACCAAAAGCTTGCGAGATACTAAACTTAAACTTTTTGTTTGGGTTACTAGTCGTAGCGATAAAATCAGGCGCAATATTATAAATTGGTTGAACTGATACTATATTTGGTATCTTTGAAATTTTAGTTATATCTTTTGACGTTAAAGCAACTATTGATTCTGAAGGTCCACCACCTCTAGATAATACGATATTCTTTTGATTTGGATTATATGGAGTAAGAGCGCTACTACTATTTATAGTAGTTTTCTTTACATTAGCGGTTATGACCATCGAATTAGATGTACCTAGATTTCCTAATTGGTTTTGTAAATAAGACTTTAAACCAGAACCTATGCCACTGGTTAATGAAAGGGTAGTGGAACCAATAAAAATAGCTAATATTGTCAAAAAGGTTCTAAGTTTATTTCGCCATAAACTACTGTTTGCCATGCCAATTAAATCATGAAATTTCATTTGTTTTTAACTTCCTTTATTAATTGGCCATCCTTCATTCGGACAGTTCGATCACACTTTTTAGCCAAATCATCATCATGTGTCACTATAATGAGTGTAATATTTTTTTCTCTATTTAATTTAAATAATAAATCCTCAATTATTTGACCTGTATTTGAGTCGAGATTTCCGGTTGGTTCATCCGCAAAAATTATTTTTGGATTATTTATTAATGCCCGTGCGATACAAACTCTTTGTTTTTGACCACCGCTAAGATTTATAACTTTGGATTTAATTTTGTCTTTCAAATCAACTG
>JAJYCU010000069.1 GCA_021778165.1 bacterium
TATTCTCTTCTTTTTCAATTTTAAAATAACTATATACAAATTCGGGATCAATATCATTTTCGTTTATGCACCAAACCTGAACTTTCTGGTTCACGTCTTCTGGATTAAACCAAACTAATTTGTATAAATCGAGGTTTGCTCTTGTAAAATCAACGATGTGGTCAAGCTCTCTTTCATTAAAAAACTCGCCAAAAACAACTTCACCTTTGAAATTAACAATTTTAGTGCCATGTTCAAGTATTAATAACGCTTCATCAGAAACAATACCTTTGAAATTATTACCTAACATTTCTTTTAAGCGTATGTAGCCACGTCCAGTAGATACTGTCGTTATGTATCCTTTGGATCGGAGATGTTTTATACCTTCAAGAACGCTCATAGGCACACTGCCCTTATCTGCAATCGTCCCATCTACATCAAAGACAGCTAAGCGAAAACTTTTACTCATAAGTAAAAGTATAGCAAAATCGAAGTATTCAACAGAGGGTTCTTTTTTATAAAAAAGTTATCTATGGCTGGTTTCAGAAGTAATTTGTCTTGCTTGTACATTTAGAAGTTAGGCGATTCTCGATTTTACACATTTTTACATTATTGATATTTAACCGGCGATTGGTTAGATTAAGTCTAGTTAATTTGCTAATATTTCCGTATGACAATTATACCTACTTTATTAGAAATTGAAGAATTACATCGGAAATATTCTCCCAATAACACAGTCTATGAATTAGTATATGGACATTGCAAAGTGGTAAGCGAAATAGCGCTATGGTGCGTCGGAAATATTCCTGATTCAGTCGATAGAGACTTACTCGAGGCGGCCTGTTTACTTCATGATATCGGTAGTTATGCTTTTTTTGACGATGAAGGAGATAACTTAAATAGCAGACTATACCCGCAACATGCTATCTTGGGCGCTAAGTTACTGGAGGACGAAGGAGTTGACATAAGACTTACTGAGATTGTTTCGACCCATGTGTTGTTAGGTCTGACTGAACAAGAAATCATAGATACTCCGTGGTATTTACCTAATAAGAATTATGAGCCGAAGAGTATTGAGGGCGAGTTGCTTTGTTATGCAGATAGATTTCACTCAAAACACCCTACATTTAATTCCTACGATTCATTTTTAACTAAGCTGTCAAAGAGTTTGCCACTTCAAGCTAAAAAATTTGAACGATGGAGTAACCGTTTTGGATTACCTGATATTCCTAGTTTAGCCAAAAAATATGACCAACCTATTAGGTAACAAAGTGTTATCTAATGATTAAATTTCGACAACTACTCCTAGAAAATAATTGATGTATTCGGTAATTCGGTTTTTAGCTGTGAAATTTGGTTTGCCGTTAACGGATTACCAGTTAAATTAAGTACTTGGAGTTGTTTTAAATTAGATATTTCGTTAGGTAAAGTATTTATTTTATTGTAGCTGTAGTTTAGATTTTGTAATTGATTGAGTTGACCAATTTCGGCCGGTATGCCAGTCATATCGTTATAGCTTGCGTCTAGTGTCCTAAGGGGCATTTTTCGTATCTCAGCTATCAATGAACCTTGTAATTGGTTATGATCTACTTTTAGTACTTGTAGATTGTTCATATTTCCAAGTTGAGACGGTAGGGAAGTTAAGCTGTTATATGACAATATTAGTTGAACAGCGTCTGTCTGACTGTATATATCTTGTCCAACTGATGTTAGATTTTTATGAGAGTAGTCTAATATTTTTGTGTTAGTTATATTTTGATTTGTAGTACCCGAATTTGAGGAGGAGTTCGGTGTCGTAGATTTATTACGATTGTAATAAAGAAACCAACCACTTCCACCAATCAATACTAACAAGACAACAACAATAACTTTTTTAATCATAAACCTAGTATATCGGTTGGATAAGGTCTATGCAATTTGAATCACAGACAGATGTACTTAATTTAATATAAATTAAAATTATGAAGATTAGTATTTTTCAAAGAATATTTTATTTTGTCGCTACCTTGTTGATCATAATAGTCGGTGTTTTGGTTAGTTATAATTGGCAACACAGTAAAGTTGTCAGCCTTAATACCCAAGTATCATCTCTTAAGTCACAGATTGTTAATTTAACTAATCAATTGAAAAACACATGCATATCAACCAGTACAATGAGCCCTGAATTATTAAATTGTTCTGAGTATAGTTACGTTTCACTTAAAGGACACCAGATTTTAATATTTTCTCCAGCCAAAAATAACAAAGTTAGTAATCCAGTTGCAATTATTGGAGAAGTTCCAGGGAATTGGTCATTCGAAGCTACCTTTCCTGTTAAATTGATCGACAGTAGCGGTAAAGAAGTTGTCGGCGGGCAAGCACATGTACTTGGAAATTGGACTACTCCTAATTTAGTGCCGTTTTCAGCTCAACTGAACTATTCAACAATATCCTCAGGAAGTGGATTACTTGTTCTCTATAAAGATAATCCCTCAGGTCTTAGTCAAAATGATGATTCACTGTCAATACCAGTTCAGTTCTAGATGGATATCAATAGTTGACTCTTTAAACCTTAAGCGTAATAATTAGAGTATTATCTAGTAATTTAAAAAGGAATAATTATCGAAGATGAAAAAAATTAAAAATTTAAGTTTTATCGGAGGAGTACTAGCTTTTATGCTTGTAGTCAGTTCGAGTGTTATGGGTCTACCTACTTTGGGTACTACTCACGCACAAGTAACTCCTACTAACGAAGTTAATACTAGCTCGACTTCCAATGTTCCGTCACAGGCAACAAATGGCCAGTCGAATGCACAAGCAAAAATGGCTGGCGCTCAATTAAAGTCTTGTCAAAATAGGGAAGCCGCTATTAATACTATTATGATGAGAATACAAACTAGAGCCCAGAATCAGGTAACTCTTTTTAGTTCAATTGCTTCAAGAGTTGAAGCTTTCTACGTAAAGTCAGGCAAGACACTCAGTAACTACTCAACTTTAGTGGCTGATGTTAATAGTGCTCAAACAAGAGCGCAGACAGACTTTGCAACTTTAAAAACTAACTCAAATTTTAATTGTAATTCGGCTAATCCTAAAGGCACAGTGTTGGCTTTTCAGGGTTACTTAAAATTGGAAATTAGTGATTTACAAAACTTCCGAACCACAGTTAAAAATCTAATCGTAGGTGTAGCATCAGCCAATGGGGTAACTGTTTCAACTAATGCTGGTAGCACAACATCAACCGGAGGAGGAAATTAAAATGAAATCTTTTAAGAAATCTCAGTCAGGTTTTGCCGGAGTTGAGCTTCTAGTTGTAATCGTAATTGTCGCCGCTATTGCCGGAGTCGGTTATTACGTTTGGAGCAACAAAAGCAAAATTGCCACGCCATCTTCTTCTGTTAGTAGTTCCAACACTGCCACTACTAACTCCGCTAATCTTACTACTGTTCCAGCTGTTCCACAGGTTAATTCTGCTTCAGATTTAACTACCGCTATGCAGGCACTAAATCAAACTAGTGTCACGGCTGGCAGTACAGATAGTTCACAACTCTCTTCTCAAGCCTCTGGTTTCTAGAAAGAGGTTAAAGGTTAGTGATATTAAATAGAGTAGTTTTGGCTACTCTATTTTTTAATGGCTTAAGTACTTAAATTGAATTACAATTAAAAGATAAACACTATGAGAATTGAAAAGTTTTCTAAACGCTTAAATTTATTTTTAACAGTATTGATGATAGTTAGTCTAAGTAGCCTAGCCGATGTATATGGAATGTCCAGTAGCAGGTATGCCAGTCAAACTAATCAGCCAGTTGTTAATAATTTTTCCACCGTTAATCAAAGTAAAACCAACATAAACAACCAGGTTGCATTATCGTCATCTGAAATATCAATCTGCAAAACCAAGCAGCTATCTATAAATCAACTAACTAGCAAAATTATTAATACAGAACAAAACCAACTAAGCGTAGTTACATCGGTAGCTCTTCGAATTGAAAGTTTATATAATCAAAAAAGTAAACCAATTTCAAACTACAGCCAGTTAATATACCAAATAGGACTATACCAAACTAAAGCTTACAGTGATTTCACGGCGCTTCAGTCTATAGGCACATTTTCGTGTACAACAAATAATCCTAAACTAACTCTTGGCAATTTCCAAACCTCATTAAAAAATAATATTAATGATCTTATTTCTCTCAGAAATTCAATCAATAACTTGATCATTGCAATGGCAAAGTCTAATAATATTTTAATCTCAACCAAGAATTAAATTATGGCAAAAAAAACTATATCAAAAAAACAGCGACAATATTTAATCGGTTTAGTATCAATATTAATAGTGCTTTTAATCGGACTTGTAGTTTGGCAGAAATACCACAAATCGACAAATCGGATTAACGCTAATACTTCTAACTCTAGTCTTTCGTCTTTGCCAAGCGCAAAGTCACTTAATGATCTACCACAAGTCTCTAGTTATCTGAATCAAATAAATTTAAATTCCAGTAATTCTGATAGTTCAAATCTAAGCAATCTTCAAAACAGTTTTTAAAAAGTAATTCTTTTAGGTTTTCTTTTGATAGTTTTAGGCTTAAGATTTCTAGTAATATGA
>JAJYCU010000070.1 GCA_021778165.1 bacterium
CATTTATTACCGGTATCACTGGTCAAGACGGTGGACACTTAGCTGATCTTTTGCATCAAAAAGACTATGAAATTTTCGGAATGATAAGGGGCCAAAATAATGCTAAAAAAGAATTAGTCGAGAGAGAACTACCTTACGTAAAGCTTATTGAAGCCGATATGACAGATGAAACATCGCTTGTCAGAGCCCTAGATGTTTCACAACCCAATGAAGTCTATAATTTAGCGGCTATTAGTCATGTTGGATTTTCATTTCAAAACCCTCAAATTACGCTTGAAGTTACAGGTAAAGGTGTTTTAAATCTACTAGAAGCTATTAGGCTAACTGGTGGCGAAAAATCGATTAGATTTTATCAGGCATCGACTTCTGAAATGTTCGGTGGACTTGATTATAATAGACCAGGCAAAGGCTATGACGAGATGGCATTATTTCATCCAAGAAGCCCATATGGTGTTGCTAAACTTTATGCCCACTGGATAACCAAGAATTACCGCGAAAGTTATGGTATGCACGCTAGTTGTGGCATCTTATTTAATCATGAAGGACCAAAACGAGGCATAGAATTTGTCACTCGAAAGATAAGTAACGCAGTTGCTAGAATTCATCTTGGATTACAAGACAAGATTGAGCTAGGCAATTTAGATTCTAAAAGGGATTGGGGTTATGCTGGTGATTATGTAGAGGGAATGTGGCGAATGTTGCAGCAAGATAAGCCAGATGATTATGTGCTTGCAACCGGCGAAACGCACTCTATCAAAGAATTTTTAGAACTAGCTTTTAAAGAAATTGGTATAACAGATTGGCAGCCTTATGTTGTCAAAAATCCAGCCTTCTTAAGACCGGCTGAAGTCGATATTTTGCTTGGTAATCCAGAAAAAGCTGAAAAAGTTTTAGGATGGAAAAGAAAAGTCGATTTTGAAGGTTTGGTTAGTATGATGGTAAAAAATGATATTCAGGTAGAGTCAAAACAATCATCAAGATAGGGATATTAGAAAATATAGTATAATTTTAACTTAAAGTTTATGAGAAAATCTAAAATAATTTATCGGTCTGGACGTAAAGCTCTAAAAAAGCTTATAAAAGGTGATCTTAAATATAGAAATAAAAATCCTGCTCAGCTAATTGCACTAACAACTAAACAAATCATCCAGAACGGTCCTAAACAGACCTTAGTTAAAATAAAGAAAGAGCTATTATCGATTGATAGACATATTGGTAATAACTTAGCTTTCCCAAATGGAATTGTTACAGGCGTAGATCCAAATGCTGTAAAACATTGGTATGCTCACTCAGCTAGAAAAGTTACAATAGTTATTCCAAGCTATAATGATTTTGAAGTTTTACGGCCATGCGTCGAAAGTTTAAAAAGAACTACTGACCCTGAGAAGGTGGCTATTATAATAGTCGATGATTACTGTAAGCCGAGCTCAAAGAAACAACTTAAGCTACTAGAAGATGACCAGGTAAAAATAATCTATAGAACTAAAAATGGTGGTTTTGCTAAAGCAGTTAACGCTGGACTTCGGGCAGCTGATAAAAAAAATGATGTAATTTTAGTCAACAGCGATATTCTGGCACATGATGGATGGTTAGAGAGTCTAACTTACGGTGCCTATGAGTTTGGTGTTGATACTGGAATTGTCGGGCCAAAGTTACTTTACCCAGATGGTCGAATACAGAGCGCTGGTACTCACCGAAATACAGAATCTCCTAAATGGTTTGATCATTATTATCGTTTCCAGGACTCAAATTATGGACCTGCCAATATTCCTCAATACTGTTTGGCTGTAACTGGTGCCTGTATGTATATAAAGAGAGAGTATATGGATTACGTCGGATTACTTGATGAAAAATATGAATTTGCTTTTGAAGACGTCGATTATTGTTTAAGAGGCTGGGAAGCTGGTTATCGAACACTATATTTCCCACTTTCTACTTTAACTCATATTGAATCGGCAACTAGAGCAAAGAATAAAGCGATAACAACCAAAGAAAAACAATCTATCGATTACTTCTGGCAAAAATGGGGCGATTGGTTTGATAAAAGAAATGTTAGAGACAGTGATGGCAGAATTAAGTTAATTTTTATCCTACAGTCTATGGGTATGAGTGGTGGTATAAAAGCAGTTTTTGAACAGGCAAATATGTTGTCTGATAGAGGTTTTAATATTGAGATTTGGGGTCTCGATTCACATAATCGACCTTGGGATATATCAGACAAAATAAAAATTAAAACATTTAAAAACTATGAAAGACTAATTGTGGCGTTATCGAACGAAGAAGCTATAAAAATAGCTACCTGGTGGGAAACCTCTTTCCCGGTTTGGTTATCATCAATCAGAAAAGGTATCGCAGTCTATCTTATCCAAGAATTTGAAACATGGTTTTATCCTGATGATGTTTTGGCCCAAGCGACTGTAGTCTCTTGTTATCGCAAGGAGTTCATTAATTTAACTGAATCCACTTACAATCAACAAGAATTAGCTAATATTGGTTTGTCGTCTACCTATATCCCTCATGGTTTTGATGATACATATTACAAACCGCTAAATCTTAAGAGAGAAACAAATACAGTACTGGGAGTTGGCCGAACATTCTTTCAAAAAAACTTTAAATTCACATTCGACGCTTGGAAGTTTTTGGGTGATAATAGGCCAAATATGTGGTTATTTGGCGCTGAACCAGAAATGGCGGAGATGGATAAGAAAATTAAATATTTTACTAAACCATCCAATGAAGAAGTTAATAAACTTTATAATAAAGCAGCTGTTTTTATTCAGACTTCTAAACATGAAGGTTTTTGTCTACCGATTTTAGAAGCGATGGCAACTGGTTGTCCCATTATTTGTACCGATGCTCATGGTAATCGAGATTTTTGTCATGACGGCGTCAATTGTTTAATGGTTAACCACGACGATATAGAGGGCTTGTCTAAAGCAATTGAAAAAGTCCTAAAAGATAAGAAGTTAAGAGAAAAACTCTCACAAGGTGCACTTAAAACTGCTCAAAATTACAAGTGGAAGGGTATAATTGAAAAAGTCGATCAATTTTATAAAGAGGTAGCGAAATAATAATATGGCTAAACCATTAATTAAATATTTAAAACCAAGCAATCTAAATCTAATCAGGGAGCTGGTTGCTAGTGATTTTAAGTTAAGATATCAAGGATCGGTACTCGGATACCTTTGGTCGTTGCTTCGACCGTTATTCATGTTTGGAGTCTTATATGTAGTTTTTACTCATGTGATTCGGCTTGGTAATTCTGTTCCACACTACCCCCAATATCTTCTGCTAGGTTTAGTAATGTGGACATTTTTGATTGAAGCGACAGTTAGTGGCATGAACGCCATAACTGGTCATGGAGATATGATTAGAAAAGTTAGTATACCAAAATACACAATCGTAGTTAGTACGATGTTGTCAGCTTTTGTCAATTTTTGTTTTAATATGATAATTGTCTTTATATTTATGCTCTTTGGTCATATTGAGTTTAGAATCACTTTATTACTGGTGCCATTCTTAATTGTTGAACTGATGGTTTTCGCCCTAGCTTTATCGTTTATTCTATCGGCTTTATACGTAAAATTTCGTGATCTCAGTCATATTTGGGATGTTATTTTACAGGCTGGTTTTTATGCCACTCCAATCATCTATTCCATGTCGATTGTGCCAAAAAGATTTATTAAATTCGTCGCCTTGAATCCTCTGGCTCAAATTTTTCAAGACATGAGGTCTTTTATGATCACACCAGCTACACTAACCACGAAACAGGTATTTAACTCTCAGCTCGGTCGGATTATTCCGATTTTAATTGTTATTGCACTGTGCTTTATAGCTTTTTGGTATTTTAGAAAAAGTTCTGGTAAATTTGCTGAGGAATTATAAGATGGCTAAAGATATTGCTTTATCAGTAAAAAATATATACAAAGACTTTCTGTTGCCTCATGAAAGAAAAAACACAATTAAAGAGTATGTTCTGCATTTTAGTAAGCCAACCTATGAAAAACAACACGCCCTAAAAGATATATCTTTTGAAGTTGAAAGAGGTGAATTTTTCGGCATAGTTGGTCGAAATGGTAGTGGTAAGAGCACTATGCTTAAAATAATTGGTGGGATATATCAACCAACCAAAGGATCAGTACAAGTTAATGGCACATTGACACCATTTATTGAACTAGGCATAGGATTTAATGCAGAACTTAGTGGTCGGGATAATGTCTTTTTAAACGGTGCCATACTTGGTTTAACGCGTAAAGAAGTTCAAAAGAAATATAACGAGATCGTTGAATTTGCTGAACTAGAAAGATTCATGGACCAAAAATTAAAAAACTACTCTTCAGGGATGCAGGTTCGTTTAGCATTTTCGATTGCCATGCAGGCTCATAATGATATTTTGCTAATTGATGAAGTGCTGGCTGTTGGTGATGAAAGATTTCAAAGAAAGAGCATAGAAGTATTTGAGAATATAAAAAAGAAAAGAGATAAGACAGTCATTTTTGTTAGTCACGATATGCAAACTATCCAACAATTTTGTGATAGAACAATGGTTATCCACGATA
>JAJYCU010000071.1 GCA_021778165.1 bacterium
AGATTCTAGATAATTTTAATATATAGACTAATTAAAAAACCATTAAGTCAAAAAACTGAAGAAATTATAAACGCTATCGGATTTATTTTCTTAATTCTATTGATAATTCTGGTTACAAACGTAGATATAAACCGATTTTTTTAATCCATGATAAGAAAACTTGAAATTAATAAAATAGAATCAACAGACTCGATAAAAAAACCGATCTTACTAGTCTTTTTAACTATACTGGTTTTCTTTTTGTCCCAGATTATAGCTGTAGTAATCCTCGTTATCTTTAAGCAAATTTTTGGTAATCATGAAGGTTCGAGTCAAATAAATAACTGGATAACATCATCAATTTATGCTCAGTTTTTTTATGTTTTAATCGCAGAAACTATTAATTTATTATTTGTTTTCCTCTATTTTAAAAAATTTAAAATAAAATTCAGTTCAATCGGTATTAGATCCGTTAAATTAAGCGATTTATTCTATGCTCTGATTATTTTCCCAATATATTATGGAAGTTATTTTTTGGTAGTATTATTTGTGACTTTTTTTTATAAGGGTCTCAATGTGAACCAAGTTCAGCAAATAGGCTTTAATCATGTATCGGGAATTTTAGAAATTACACTGAGCTTTATAGCGCTAGTGGTTTTACCTCCAATAACTGAAGAGATATTGGTCAGAGGTGTAATTTACTCGAGTTTAAAACAAAAAATAAGCCCTCTCTTATCAGTTTTATTGACATCTGCGTTATTCGCAAGTGCCCATCTACCCGAAGGCGGAAAAAGTGGACTACTATGGATTGGTGCGATCGACACTTTTGTTTTGTCGGTTTTTTTGATTTTCTTAAGAGAGAAAACAAATGGCTTGATTTCTTCAATGATTCTACATGCGCTTAAAAACGGAGTAGCTTTTTATTATCTGTTTTTACTGCATTAGGATAATTTTAGAATTTAATTCAAATCGCGATGCTATAATCTAAACTTAGAAAGAAAATAAATGAGAGTATCTAATTTAATAAGTAAAACATCAAGATCATTTCCAGCAGATGAAGAAGCAACTAATGCACAATTACTAATAAAAGCTGGATATATTCACAAGGAAATGGCAGGAGTTTATTCATTTTTGCCACTTGGATTTCGTGTGATTGAGAAAATTAAAAATATAGTAAGAGAGGAAATGAATTCAGTCGGTGGACAAGAAGTTATGATGTCGGTACTTCAGCCCAAAGATATATGGGAAAAAACCGATCGATGGGACGACAAGAAAGTTGATAATTGGTTTAAAACAAAATTAGTAAATGGCACAGAAGTAGGGGTCGGGTTAACACACGAGGAACCTATAGTTGATTCGGTTGGTGATTTCCTAAAGTCCTACAAGGACTTACCTAAGACTGTCTATCAAATACAGAATAAATTTAGAAATGAATTACGGGCAAAAAGTGGTCTGTTTAGAGGAAGAGAGTTTTTAATGAAAGATATGTATTCGTTTGCTTCTTCCCAAGAGGAACACATGGATATTTATGAAAATATAGTTAAGGCGTATTTCAATGTTTATCAAAGACTCGGCCTTGGAGATATAACTTATAGGACATATGCTGACGGTGGAATTTTCACAAAACGATTTAGTGATGAATTTCAGACTATTAGCTCGATAGGTGAAGATATTATTTATATAGACAAAAATTCTAAAATTGCTATCAACGAGGAAATTATGAGCGAAGAAAATCTCAAAAAAATCGGTATCGATAAAACTAAATTAGAAAAAGCCAGAGCCGTTGAAGTTGGAAATACCTTCCATCTTGAGAGTAAATACACCGACGCATTGGATGTATATTTCACAGATCAAGCCGGAAAACAAAAATCAATAATCATGGGTTGTTATGGAATTGGAATTAGTAGATTAATGGGTGTAATTGCAGAGCATTTTTCAGACGACAAAGGACTTAACTGGCCTAAAAACATAGCTCCGTATGATGTTTATTTATTATTTATAGGACAAGATAATGAACTTAAACTAGCCAATGAGTTGTATGATAAGTTAAAATCAGAAAACCTGGACGTGTTATTTGACGATAGAGACGTCAGACCATCGGAAAAATTAACTGATTCAGATTTATTAGGCATTCCCATTAGGATTATAGTTAACAAAGGTACGGTTAGTGAGGGTAAGTATGAGCTTAAATTACGCTCTGAAACCCAGTCAAGTTTTTTAAATGAAAAAGAACTTTTAAGTCAATTAAAAAATAATTAAACTTAATTTAAAAATTAATAGCTAGATTAATTCATTTATTGGAGTATAATCATACAAACGGGAAAATATTTATGAAGAAAACATTTCATTTAACAGAGTCAGGATTAGGAGAATTACGCACGGAGCTTGATTTGTTAATTGCTCGAAGGCCAGAAATCGCGGAAGCTATTAAATTAGCAAGAGAGCTAGGAGATCTAAGCGAAAACGATGAGTACAGATCTTCTAAGGATGAGCAAGAAAAGAATGAGCAGAGAATCAATGAAATTAACAATATTTTGTCTAATTTTGAAATAATTAAAGAATCTAAGGCTGGAGATAAAGTTTTGTTAGGTTCAACCGTGAAACTAAAAAACAGCGTTCAGACTAAAACTTTTCAAATTGTTGGTACAGTTGAAGCTGATCCTATAAATGGCAAAATTTCTGATGAATCTCCGATAGGTAAAGAAATACTGGGTAAAAAAATAGGTGAAAATGTTCAAATAGTTACTCCTAAAGAAACACTTATCTACAAGATAGTTGAAATAAAGTAATCGAATAAATAAAGTAATAACTGGTCATTATAAGATATAATTATTATCAATGGCTAATCTATTAGAACTTAGGAACGAAAGACTTAGAAAATTAAACCAGCTACAGAGTTTGGGAATAAATTGCTACCCATCTAAAGTAAAAAGAGACCTTTCCCTTGGTGAACTTCTTAATGATTTTGATAATCGGATGGGTCAAGAAATAAGTGTAGCCGGTAGAATTACTGCGATCAGAAAATTTGGGAAGATTGCCTTCATCAAATTAACTGATCAGTCGGGTTCTATTCAGCTTTTTTTGCAAAAAGATGTGCTTGCTCCACTCGATAAAATCAAGAATAATCTAGGGTATTCGGAATTACCTCTTTTAGATGTAGGAGATTTTTTGCAAGCCGAAGGGGTAGTGGCGTTATCTAAAACATCTGAGAAGTCTATTGAGGTAAAAAGAATGGCCTTACTAGACAAGACTTTACGACCTTTACCAAGTAAAATTGAAGGTTTTACCTCTAAAGAAGAAAGACTTAGAAGAAGATATGTTGATTTAAATGTAAACAATGAAATTAAAGACCGATACATTAGAAGAAGTATTTTTTGGCAATCAATAAGAGAATATTTGAATGATAAGGGTTTTATTGAAATAAATACCCCAGTATTAGAACACACTACTGGCGGTGCTGATGCTCAGCCATTCGTTACCCACATGAACGCCTTAGACGAAGATTTTTATCTTCGAATATCTCATGAATTGCCTCTTAAAAAACTGTTAGGTGGAGGCTTTGAAAAAGTATATGACATCGGTCCTAGATTTAGGAATGAAAATTATTCTGACGAACATTTGCCAGAACATGTGGCAATGGAAAGTTATATGGCATACCAAAACTATGATGAGGCAATTAAGTTTTATGAAGATTTCCTAAAGTATATAGCCTTAAAAACCTGGGGTAAATTGCAATTTAGTGTATCTGGATTTGATGTTAATCTTGATCAGGAGTGGCCAGTGGTTAAATATGACGATATCATGAAAGAAAAGTTTGATGTTGATGTTCTCAACCCAGATCTTGATCAGTTAAAGAGTATTTTATTAAAAAATAAGATAAAACTGGATGGGGAAATTAACATTCCACGAGCTCTTGATAATGTCTGGAAATTAATTAGGACCAACTCAGTTGGTCCATTCTGGTTGGTTGGTGAACCAATTATGCTATCTCCGCTCGCTAAAAGCGACCCAAATGACGATAAAATTTCGTTACGTTTTCATCCAGTTATAGCTGGCAGTGAAATGGGCAACGGCTATGCTGAGTTAAATGACCCAGTTGATCAATTAAAAAGGTTTCAGGAACAACAAACATTAAGAGATTTAGGTGATGACGAAGCCCAGATGTTGGATATAGATTTTGTTGAAATGTTGGAATATGGTATGCCTCCAGCTTGTGGTTGGGGAATTTCTGAGCGGTTTTTTTGGGCGCTCGAAGGAGTGACCGCTAGGGAGGGAGTACCTTTTCCTCAACTCCGACATGAAATCGATAATGTCACAAAAGAAATATACCCAGAGATTTTTAAAAGAAAGTAATGTTTTATATATCATACGGAGAATTTGAGTCAATAGTGCATGATTCAATTTCAATATTTGCAAAGACTAAACCAGAAATAAATCGAAATATAGCATTTTTAATCGAAGAAACTCCAAATCAGC
>JAJYCU010000072.1 GCA_021778165.1 bacterium
CACCAATCGTCATCATAATCCAGGTAAAAAAATTCTCAGTATAGGGAGACCGCCAACTTTTTAATAATGTTAACCAATTACCAACTAAATCTATTAATATAATAATAATTAAAGCAATCAGTGCGCTACCAGTTATTGCCCATAGCCAAATTCCAACTCCAGTTATTAGTAAAGCCAAAAAATCATACTTTTTAAAATGACCATAACCATATTTAAGTGAAAGTAGAGCATTAATTAGGTTGCCGGTTAAATATGTGCCGGTTAAAAAAAGTGACCAGGTTGATCCTGCTGAAACTTGAGCAGCAAATGCTACTATCATTAAAAGTGACCAGATCCACCAAGATGAACGTTCAGGTTTAGTCTTTCGGGCAATAACTCCACGTACATAAAAAATATAGCCAAGGGTATTAACAATAGCAGAGCAAACACCAAAGACTGCTAAAATGTTTATGCTCATCCTAAAAATTGTATCACAACAGTATTATTACTTAAGTTTATTAAATTATAAGTTCCTAATTTAAAAAAATTAATTATTCGAATCCCATTTAAACCAAATTATTCCAATTGAGCTAAAAACAATTACATATCCAAAACAAGTTAATAAACTAAGCCAACTATGGCCATCCCATGTTACTTGATGTAAGGCACTTTCAAAGACAGAAATAATCGTTCCAACTGGTGTCCATTTAGAAATATTTTGGAAAGTACTACCTAAAATACCACTCGGACCAAGTAAACCGCTTATAAGCAAGCCAGCAAATAAGAGAGTACCGATAGCATTGACTGTGGTAGCTGATTTTACTAATCCAACTAATGCTTGTCCTATCGAAAGGAACATTGCCCCTCCAAGTGTTGCAATCAACAAAGCCCAGATATACTCAAGGAAACTAAGCGAAAGGTGGTGAACTTTACTACCAACAACTAGAACGACTACTGTTATAACTAAATTTGAGAGTACTTGAATTAGTAATCGACTAACCATGATCACCCAGGTTGGAGCCGGTGTGACTCTTAGCCTCTGAAAAATGCCTTTTTCACGGTCTCTAGCAACCGTAACTGCATACCCCATGATTGAGGTCGACATAATACCAATTGTAATTGCTAGCATAACTAAAAAAACTGCTCCACCAAGTTTAGATTGTCCTGCAGTTGCATGCTTAGAAGTAATATTAGTGATGAAAACAATATAAAGTGGTGCGACAAAACTAACCAAAAGAGCTCTTTTATTTTTTAGCAACACAAAAAAATCTGCTTGAAGAAGGGGACGAAGGTATTTTAAGGACTTAGTGTTATTATTCACGAATTTCACTCCCAGTTAAACCAATAAAAACATCTTCCAAAGTGACTTTTCCACGACTAACCTTTAATACATTTGGGTCATGCTTATGTTTTTCAATTAATCCTTTTGGGGTATCAAGACTTATTACTCTACCATTATCAATTATAGCCACTCTATCACAGACCGATTCTGCTTCTTCCATGGAATGAGTAGTAAGTAGAATACTACCACCGTTTTGTCGGTTATGTTCGATTGTATCCCATAGTTGACGTCTTGATTGTGGATCAAGACCTGCTGTTGGTTCATCTAATAAAAGTAAAATTGGATTATGCATATTAGCTATATAGAGTGATAGGCGTTGTTGTTGACCGCCGGATAACTGCTTAAACTGCTTACCCGCTTCCAAACCAAGACCAATTGAATTTAAGGAATCAACAACGGAAGCTGGAGATAGCGCCACACTATAAAGCCCTGCATATAATTTAATTATTTGATTAATAGTAAGTTCGTTCTGAAAACTATTTGCTTGAAGTTGAACCCCAATATTTGCTTTTACCTTCAACGAGTTGTTTGTTATATCTAGACCATTAACTAATATATCTCCCGATTGAAACTTAATCAAACCTTCAATAGCACTTAATGTGCTGGTTTTGCCAGCACCGTTCGGTCCGAGTAAACCAAAAATTTCACCTTTTTTAATGGTAAAAGAGATCCTATCAACGGCCTTATTAGAACCAAAAATTATTGTTAAATCGTTTATAACTAAAACAGACGACTGATTATTTAATTTATTAGTGGGCATACTTATCATACTATCAGGATTATAACCATTTTTGTATAACTACAACCTGAAAGATTTTTATACAAATCAAACCCTCGATAATTTATTAAAACCCTTTATAATATAAATTAGATTATGAAAATTATTTTTATTATTATTTTAACTTTTATAAGTATTACGACAACTTTCTATACTGGGTCTGCTTTTATATCGAATTCAAACAAGACTATCTCTACTGCTTCAGCTGCCGCACTTTGCAATACTAATATCAGCAAACAAGCTGCCGGTAATTCATGTAATACTAAATTAACATTATCCTACTTATCACTAACACTTTTTATCATTTCAACTATAATTAGTTTTGACTTACTGGCATATGATTTATTTTATCTTTATAACAAAACTCTAACGAAATTAATCGGATGAATTTGAAGCACTTAGCTTAAATATTTACAATAAATAATATTTAACTTATGCTTAAAATGTGAATCAGCAAAAAAATAAACAATCCGGATTTAGTTTAATAGAGGTATTAATATCTCTCGTTATTGTAGCTCTACTTATAACTGTCGGTATTTTAGTTTATAAGAACCAACAAAAGTCTAAAGTTAACACGTCAAGTACTAACACTCAGGCTACAAAGAGCACTACGATCGTTTCACCAAATACCAATCAAAACATTATTAAGTTTAACCAACTCGGAGTTGAAATATCTGTGCCTGATAGTATCAAAAGTATCAGTTACACGATGACTGGGAATATTGTTTATGTAACAGATAATGTAGCCGATACTAATAGCAATAATTATGGTGGGAACTGTTCGATTGCTGCACTTGTAAGGTTTAATGGCCAATATAACGCAAATAGTATGAATGGTACACTAGCCAAACAATTTAGTACTTTCTATATAACTTATGCTCATCCTCAAGCTGCTTGCGGTAATACTCCGACAGATATTAACCAATTCAGCGCGGATGTAAACGCATTTTCAAGTTCATTATCAACACTAACTTTGATCCCATAAATTTCATTATTTATATTTAATTAATGCAAAAAACTTCTAATATATATGATTATGCTTTTTTAATATAAGCAGCTAGGTTATTATTAATCACATGAGCTTGTTTGAGGTAACAACTTATGGGGAAAAAATTGCTGGTCAATCAGGACTAGAATCTTTAGTCGATCAATTAGGTGTAAGTAACCTTGACAGCCCATTAATAAGCCATCTTGCAAATATGTACGTTACACCACATGAAGAGCCTGAAAGAGTTGAAGCAGATGCCATAAAAAATGGATTAAGCAAACTAAGGACAGAGGAAGAAAAAATATTATTTGAGCGTGGATTGAACATAAACCCCACTAAAAGTACATGGCGAAGAATAGGTGAATTAGCCCCAGGAACTTTGTTCCCACAAAATCTAATAAAAAATTTCATGCCCGCCACAGAGGAAGATAGATTCATTCTTAGTGGGATTGTTGGTTTAGAACTAATTGATTTTAGCCAAAGTTGCCATTTATTAAATAGGATTAGATATCAAGAATATGGTTTCGATAACTTCATCGAATCCTGCGCATTCGTTGGTGCTTATGTAATAAATCTATTATCCGAAACACCTCTAAGTGAAAGGCCATTTTTTTCATTTAACGAAAATGGTTTAACTCACAAAATATCGATTGGTGGTACATCAATTGGTGATTTTTTAATGACCGAGGATAGAACAATAAACTCGCAGATTATATCACCTATTAATCGAAAAACTGAATTCAGCCCAATTAATACTATTGACCTAATGACCGAACAATCAGTCGAACCAGCTATCGTTGAATCTATGCTAGTGCATGAATTACTAAGAGGAGGTAAGAAGAGCCTTACTATGCTGGTTAATGAATTCACTGATATTTGTCGACCTTATATTGGCTTCAAGGATAAAGTACGTTTTCTTTTTGACAAATCCCCTGAATATATTCGTGATGAAATCGACAATCACACGAGGTCGATACAAATACTACTAAAAGATAAAAAATTGAAAGATGAACAGGCACTTTATTCTTACACTAACCCAGCGCAATTTAAACCAGAATTTTCGATTATTTCTCTTGAGCATGGAATTAGATTCCAAAATGAAATATTTAGCGGTCAAGAACAAAATCCAACAATAGATATAGATCGAAAATATTTTGGAGAATTATTTAGAACTGTTTTATTACAAACACAAGATGGGCTTGGAAGATCAACACCCAATCAAATTATTGAATATATTACTGCTGTAAATAATCTTCTAGAAAATTACTAATTTAAAAAGCATTAACTTTAAATTATTAGGATAAGTATATGAAAGGTAAACTAGTACGAGACAGAATCCCAGAAATAATTAAAGAATCAGAGTCT
>JAJYCU010000073.1 GCA_021778165.1 bacterium
GGTTCAGCTTTAACTATCGCTGTAATTATCTCAGTATATCAATCATCTCATCAGTCGACTGCTTCAACTTCCAAAACAACGACTACGGGCAATAAATCTAAACTTCAGGGGACTAAACTAGCTAATTTTACCCCAACTACTAGTATTACTAAATTAAGCTACCAAGATACTACTCCTGGCACTGGTACGACAGCTCTTGCTGGTTCAAATGTAACAGTAGTTTATACTGGAGCAGTTGCATCAACTGGTATTATTTTTCAAAGCTCAAGTGATACTGGTTCACCTGTTACATTCTCACTTAGTCAAGTTATCCCTGGATGGCAAGAAGGCATCCCAGGCATGAAAGTTGGTGGGACGAGGCGACTTTTCATACCTGCAAATCTAGCTTATGGGGCTAACCCGCCATCAGGTTCGGGAATACCAGCTAATGCAGCTCTAGTCTTTGATGTCACTTTGCTCAAAGTTAACTAAATGTATTAAAAAACACAATATGTAGCGTATTGTAAAATATTTAAGCACTATATATACTATTAGACAGGTATCGATAAAATTAAAAAAAGGATAAAAATTATGCTAAAAGGCGTTACTATCTTTACAACCAACACTTGTGCATATTGTCATATGGTTAAAAAATATTTGAATATTAAAGGCGTTTCCTTTGAAGAAATTAATTTGGATGAAAATCCACATCGTCGGTCAGAGGCATTAGAGCTATCGGGTGCCCTAACAGTGCCCGTTACTGTTGTGACTAGAAAAGATGATACGAAAGAAATAATAGTTGGGTACAATCTAGCAAAATTAGCACCAGCTTTAATTTGATTTTAAACTAAGGAGTTTATTGATAATATGGATGACAAAATAATTCTTTATGGAGCTGATTGGTGCCCGGACTGTCATCGTAGCCGAGATTTACTTGATAGTTTAAAAATTAAATACACGTACTTTGATATTGATTCTGATTCAAAGATAAAAAATAAGATGTTAGAGATAACAAATAATCTTAATGTAATACCAACAATTATTTTACCTGATGGTCAAATATTACAAGAACCGTCCAATAAAGAACTGCTTAAAGCATTAAATTTATCTGATGTTTCGAATAACCAAGATAACCAAACAGTACATGATTTAATTATTATTGGTGCTGGCCCCGCTTCTCTGTCGGCAGCTGTTTATACTACTAGGGAAAGAATCGAAACTTTAATTCTAGAAAAAGCAGTTATTGGTGGAATGGCAGCTGTGACTGATATGATAGATAATTACCCAGGCTTTGAAGAAGGTGTTTCTGGTTTAGAATTATCTGAACATTTAGAAAAACAAGCTGAAAGATTTGGTGCAAAGATTGAATATAATGAGGTCAAATCAATTAATCTTAAATCAAGTGGCTTGAAAACTGTTCAATTAATTGATAATCAAGAGCTAGTGGCCAAGGCGGTGTTAATAGCTACCGGTTCAGATTATAAGAAGGTTAATGTCCCTGGCGAAGTTGAGTATTTATCAAAAGGGGTACACTACTGTGCAACCTGTGATGGAGCATTCTATCGGGATAGAAAAATTGCCGTTATTGGTGGTGGTAATTCAGCTATTCAAGAGACTCTTTTTTTGACCCGCTTTGCTTCACATATAGATTTAATTGTTCGTTCAACTTTAAAGGCAAGTGATGTATTAATTGAGCGCATTAATCAATTAGTTGATGAAGGCAAAATAACGATACATTTAGACACGGTGCCATTATCATTTAATGGTGACGGTAAAATGATTAGTAGTTTGTCGTTGCAAAATAATAAAACTAATAATAAGTTTGAATTGGTTGTTGATGGTATTTTTGTATTTGTCGGTCTAGATCCTAACTCAAAGTTTTTAAAAAGTTCTGACGTTAGATTAGATGACAGAGGGTTTATTATAACCAATGAAAATCTACAAACTAATATTGATGGAGTTTTTGCAGCTGGTGATATTAGATCAGGCGCGACAATGCAGATAGCATCTGCCGTTGGCGAAGGCGCTACAGCGGCTCTTAAAATCAGACAATACTTAGAGGATTAGTAGCCTGGGAAGAAATCAGTAATAATTTGATTTTCAGTTAAATTCAAATTTTTTAAATCAACTGATATTTTTTTGACCAAACCATCAGGACCAGATATGTATATTAAGCTATTTTGATCAGGTTTAGCTATGTCATTAATCATAGGTACTGTTAGTAAACCCATTTCACCACCCCAAAACTCTGATGGATTTTCAACGATAATTGTAGTATTTATATTCGATTTATTAAGTAGATCAGGGTTTATTATCTCATCTTCAGTCTTAACAGCATAAAATAGATTAATTAATCTATTTTCTTTGGTTTGGTTAATAAATTTAATCATGCTTAGGTAAGGTGTTATCCCGATTCCTCCAGCAATAAAAATAAGTTTAGTTTGCAATAGCTTTGGCATTACAAAATCACCCATAGGGGGTAGAATTTTAAGGTTAGTTTTGGAATCTAAATTAAGCAATGTTTTTTTAAAACTAGAGCTTTCACTTGTTACTCTGGTTGTAATTGAGAAAAACTTATCATTTGGCGACGAAGAGATTGTAAAGTAACGACTCGTACCCCTTGAGTCAGAATTTTTGTGCGGTATAAAAATTTCGATAAATTGGCCAGGAGTATAATTTAATTTTATGTCAGATTCAAAATAGAAAGTGAAGATATCTTTTGATTCTTGTTTTTTGTTAAGATATAAAACATCCATATTAATCCCCAATTGATATAGCCAGTATAACTAAAAATAGTTATAATAGACAATAAGTAAACAATTTAAAAAGGTGAAATATGACAGATTTTAATAAAGTATTAGAGGTTGGTGACTATCTCAACGGTAAAGTAAATACAGTAGTAGAAATACCAAAAGGTAGCAATTTAAAAATTGAATGGGATAGAAAAAGAGCTGTTTTTATGTTAGATCGAGTAGAGCCAAAAATATTTTCAAAACCAGTTAATTATGGTTTTATTCCTCAGACAATAGATGAAGACGGCGATGAACTTGATACACTTGTAGTTTGTGCTGAACCAATTCCAACAGGTGTTTGGCTTGAAGCAAATATTATAGGTATTCTGAATTTTGAGGACGATGGAGAAATGGATTATAAAATCGTTGTTGTACCATCGGACGATCGGGATACTGGTGATTCCATAACCAAACTAGAAGATCTTTCATCTAGATATTTAGCTCAAATAGCCGAGCATTTTAGTCATTACAAAGACCTAAAAAAACCTGGTACTACTAAAGTCTTAGGATGGGGTAATAAAGATGACGCTATTAAGGTCATCAAAGAATGTATCGAACGATATCAAAATAATTTAAAATAGTTATTTATTGAATCTTTATTTATAACAAGTTAAAATAAACTTAAGCAAAATAAGAAAAAAAAGGGGGGATCAGTTATGAAGACTATAGTTGGAATTAACGGATTTGGTAGAATTGGTAGAAATGCTTTCAAGGTAGCTTTTGAAAGAAGTGACATAGAAATTGTTGCAATTAATGATTTAACTGACACAAAAACACTAGCACATTTATTAAAATATGATAGTAATTATGGTACATATCATAATGAAGTTAGCTATGATGATCAGAATATAATTGTTAACGGTCATCCAATTAGAGTCCTGGCTGAACTTGACCCAGCAAAGTTACCTTGGTCAGAGCTTAAGATTGATGTAGTGATAGAATCAACTGGTTTTTTCGTTGATCCTGCTAAGGCACGGGCACATATCGATGCTGGTGCCAAAAAAGTTATTATTTCTGCTCCATCCAAAGGTGAAGGTGCCAATACAATTGTACTCGGTGTAAATGATAATGATTTGTCGACCTCAGGCGATATTATTTCTAATGCATCATGTACCACTAACTGTATTACACCCGTTGCATCAATTATTGAAGCTAATTTTGGTATAGAAAAAGCTATGATGACGACAGTACATAGTTATACGGCTTCACAAAAGTTACAAGACGCACCAGCTAAGGATTTAAGAGAAGCTAGAAATGCAGCTGAAAATATTGTCCCAACTACAACTGGAGCATCGATTGCAGCGGCTCAAGCACTACCAGCACTTCAAGGAATCTTTGGCGGCTTAAGTGTTCGCGTACCTACCCCAGTTGTTTCACTGAGCGACTTTGTTATTTTAACTAAAAGAGATGTGACAGTTGAAGAAGTCAATGATGTCTTTAAGAAGGCTGCGAATGAACCTTATTATCAGGGTATTGTTGCAGTAAGTGATGATGAACTTGTTAGTCGTGATTTTATTGGCAATAGTCATTCAGCAATAATTGATTTGAAATTAACAGCTGTAGTTGGTGGAAACATGCTCAAAGTTGTTGCTTGGTATGATAATGAATGGGGTTATTCTAATCGCTTAGTTGAAGTTGTTGCTGATACT
>JAJYCU010000074.1 GCA_021778165.1 bacterium
TCGATAGCCAGAAATATTAGTAATGTTAGTAGATAAACTAAGAATACATTATGATGAGACATGGTTAGATTTTCTCCTTTTTAGTTGGTAGTGGTATGAAAACACTTGTTCTATTTATATAATCTTTATAATTAACAGTTTTTCTTAATCTTTTTTCAGCTAAAGGTACCCCTGATACAAATAATATCAGAAAACTAATTAATATTGGACTAAACAAATTGATTAAGCTAAATCTAGTACTAAAAGTAACTAGAAAAATTGCCCACCCCAAAACAACTTCACCAAAATAATTAGGATGTCTTGAATAACGCCATAGACCTGTTTGAAGAATCTGATGTGATTCATCTTTAATAATCAAGAAACTGCTTAGCTGCTTGTCGGCTATAACTTCAAATATAAAGCCAAATAGCCATATTAGAATTCCAACTACATAGAACAGATTTAAATGGATAGCCTTGTTAGATATTAAGCTGTTATATATTGGCAAAGCTATTATCGTAGCTAGCAGGGCTTGGAATAGATAATTTTGAATTAAGCTGCGGATTAAAAAATATTTACCCCACTTTAATCTAAATTCAGCATACCGTCTATCCTCAGGTTTATGTAGTTTTCTCCTTAGAATATGAATTGCTAACCTTATACCCCAAATATTTATCAGTAGGGCAATGATTAAATGAAGTACGGCATAATGTAATTTAAAGAAACTAAAATCTGCAATAGCTACAAAATATAATCCCCAAAAAATATCAGCTATACTCGAGTCATTAATAATTACCGATATAACAAAGCCTGTTAATGCTATTAAAAAACTCAGGCAAAGATAAAAAGTAAAATTACTCAATTTTTATTTGTTTCTTTTATTCCAACTTCGATAAATCAATTTATGGACTGGAATATACCTTGGAATATCTCTAAGACCAGGTATGAAGGGAACCATCATTAACAAGATAGTGCCAACAAGTGTCATTAAAACTGCTATTAAATCAACGTTAGCAGAGGAGCTAAAACTAGGTATTTGGTACCAGAGAGTATATAGCCATAACCAAGGTTGGCCTGGATAACTACCTGTTTCGTTCATAACACCCCACTGAGTACCAACTAGATGATCTTTTTTTGCTAAAGTGGCAAAATAACTTCCATCTTCAATAAAAAGCAAAGGTTTAGTGTAGTTTGATCCATAAAATGGCTGCTGACTGAGAAGCGCAGTATCAATAGCACCCGAACGAGCATAACTTAGTTCTGATGAAACAATTTGACCTACAGGACCATAATTACCTTTCGGAACTATGATATCACTACCAGAAAAGGTTATTTTATTAATTGCATCCGAGTAGCTAGTTAGCCAAATCTGCCTCTGAGAAATTGAAGCACTATTATATTGATCAAGCGAATTTAATAAAGCATTATTATTAACTGCTAGTTTAGCGAGTGGATCAAGTACGAATGTTTTAGCGCTATCAATTGGTTGTCTGATTCCAGCAAAGATCTGAGGTGAAAAAACTATAGTTTGAACATTATGACTACCATTGTTGTAAGGTGGTCCGTATGTAGCTGTTTCGCTTGTACCAGCTAGTTCAGACTGGACTGTCGCCATAAAATCAGCTGGAGCAATAGAAGCCCAACTCTGGACCGTTACAGGAGGATGATCTGGTGAAGATAGTAACAATGCTAAAGAAAAAACTAAGACAAACACAACTAAGGTAGCAATAGTTCCTTCTTTCAAAATATCATACTTTCTTTTTGGCCCACGCCACTCGCTTGCATCAGCTATCTTTAATGATTTTTTAGCAGCTTTGCCTTTAACCCTTTTAGCCGGTAGAGGATGAGATACGCCACGGATTCGAACTAAAACTACATGCCCACCAACAATTGCTACTAATAATAATGGGATTAAAACAATATGCCAGGTTATCATCTGACCAAAGTTCATTAGATTGAAGAACGCTCCAGCTCCCGTTGCATTAATAGCATCTTTACCGTTTGTTGCAATCCATTGAGAATCAAAATTTTGTTGGGAAAGATAACCAGTAAAAGCAGCTATAACTGAAATTAAAAATGCAACCATTCCAGTAATCCAAGTTAAAGCTCTTCTACCACGCCATGCAGCCATCCAGAATTTCCCCCATAAATGGATTACCATGAATGCCATAAAAAGCTCTACAGACCATAAATGTAGCGAGTTAAAAAAATGACCAATTACATCAGTGTGCCACCAATCAACACCACCAATAATAATGGCAAAACCAGACACAATTACCAAAAATAATGCTGCGAGTGTAGCCACTCCGAAAACATAAATCCAAGATGAAACATATGCAGGCTGGCTATCTGGAATTAATCTTTTAGGTGGTAATACATTTATCAGTAAATTCCTAAGCTTTGCTGTCCACATCTTTGAGTCTGACTTAACTTTTTTATAATCATCATCCGACGATTCATCATTAATAAATTTACTTTTTGAGCCAGGAAAAGGAATAATTAAAGCAAGCCCAAATATTACAACCATAGTAAATATTAAAATCAGATTCGCCGCGGAGATTGTCAGTATTGACCAATGGTAATAGTGCCCTGGATTATTCAGGTTAATAATATTTGCAATAGTTTTTAACATTTTATTTTTGTTCTCCCACCTTCTGTTATACTCTTTAAAATATTAAAGTCAAACCATATAACAAACAGAGATATAAAATCTTAGTTTAACGACAAATAATAAACAACCTTACCGAGAGAACCGTCCGATGTTAAATTATTAGCCGCCATATCACCATTACCAGTTTGATTATCGACTTTAGCAGAATCACCATAAATAAAAGTAGGGGTTTTACCACCAATCGCTACCATTTCGACGTGACCACCAGGATAATTAAAGAAAGCAATATCACCTGCCTTAGGAGTATATGACGCGGCTGAATGATAAATTAGATTCTGATTTTGGATATTATTAGCATCGTATTCATCCCAATAGTTTCTTTCACCGTACGAAAAAGAATTGCCAGATTCTTTATATATATAACTAACAAAGTCAGCACACCATTCTTCATAGCCATTATTATCACTATAGGTATTAAGAAGATTTAAGTGATTACTATTAGGTAAATGCCAATTATTCCATTCACTCATACTATTACAACTTAGCTTTTCATTTATTGTCATAAAATTACTGCAATCTAGTGGGTTATAAATAGATGATTTATGATTAACTAAACTAAAAATCAAAAAATCTTGGGTAGAATCTGCTTTTGATGAGCATGGCTTGAGACTTAAAGACCCACTAGAATAATCAAGGCATTTATCTTCTTCAGTAGAATAAAATTTATTGCCAGTAACAAGAAAAGTTTGATTCGAACCATTATTGCATTTAATAGAATTGAAAATAGTATTTGAACTTGTTGATAGTGTTAGACAATTATTATTAGATCTTAATGTTCCAAGATATGATGATATATTTTGCGATGAACTAAAATTACAGTTTGCTAAATAGAAAATTTTTTTAGAAGTAGATAACGTCAGACATTGGTTAGTATTTTTAGTTTTAATATAGTTCATGTTTGAAAGAGTATTATCGGCAAAAGAAGAAAAAGTTCCGACTGTAATTAGAATTATTAAACTATAAATAAAAGTCAGAACTAACTTTTTAAAATATTTTAGTCTGAGACTAATATCAGCTTTAATTGTTTGTAGCATTTTTGTTTTTGTTTATACACTCTATTTTTATCAAATTTTTATCTTTATGTCCATTTTATATATAAATAGTCCAGTTCAAATCTTAGCGCACCTGAAAATATTATGCCACCATCAGTCAACTGGAAATTTAGACAATTAAAATGGAAAGGTTATATTCGACTTACTTCACAATATAGCTATACAGTTTAAAACAACTACCCTAACCGTTACTCACGAGCTAGATATTGCCGGCAAAACAGATAAAATATTTACAATTAAAGATGGTAAATTAGTTAAAAGCAAAAATAAGTTTTACCTTTTTCTAAGCAAAAACTTATAATCTATTATTATAGTAGTATCATATGAGAATATTAGTAATTGAAGATGAACCGAAAATTGCTAGTGCAATTAAAAAAGGTCTCGAAATTAAGGGATATGTCGTCGATAGTGTCCTCGATTCTGATGAAGGATTTAGTTATGCTAAAGACCCAGCCTATGATTTGATAGTACTAGACAGAATGTTGCCCGGAAAACGTGATGGCGTTGAACTTTGTTCAGATATTAGAGCAGAGGGGATTGTAACCCCTGTCATAATGTTAACAGCCCGTGGCACAATTGGTGATAAAGTTGAAGGACTGAACTCAGGCGCTGATGATTATCTAGTTAAGCCTTTTTCATTCGACGAGCTATATGCTAGAGTTCGTGCTTTGCTTAGACGGCCAAAACA
>JAJYCU010000075.1 GCA_021778165.1 bacterium
AAAAAATGAAGAATAAAAACCCTTTTTTATCAGTTGTAATTCCTTGCTATAACGAAGCAACCTATATTGGTATTTTATTAAAGGGTTTAGCCAGCCAGACTTATCCAAATTTTGAGATAGTAATTTCAAACGCTAATTCAACCGACAATACAATTGAGGTCATTGAGAGTTTTAATTTGCCAAATTTAAAAATAGTATCCTCAGAAGCCAAAGGTCCTGGTTATCAGCGTAATTTCGGAGTCAAACATACTAAGGGCGAATGGCTATTGTTTTTTGATGCTGACGTAATACTGCCAGATAAAGATTTTATTAAGAAACTATTTCTTACTACAATGGAAAATAATTGGATGACTGCCAGTGCTAGATTTAAAGTTAAAGATACCTCTTTGATTGAAAGAATTGGTACCAGGATAGATTATGATTATTTGAAATTTTTGAGTCACACCCGACATCCGGTTGCTCCGGGTTGGTGTATCTTAACTAAAAAAGAACTTTTTGAAACAAACAAAGGTTTTAATGAAAAAATATACTTTGGTGAAGACTATGATTATGTTAGTCGGGTTGGTAGGAAGAGTTTTGGTTTTGTTGAGGCAGCTTGTTACTATATTAATCTTCGACGTGTTCATGAGGATGGCTTAGCTTTTATTTATAAATCAATTGCAAATGAAGTATATCGACATACTCACCACTATAATCTCGAGAAAAGTCCTTATAGTTATGGTTTTGGTAAACATAAATAATGATTAATAATAGTAGATATAAGCTGATTATTCAGTTCGTCAGATATATGGTTGGAGGCGGTGTCTATTTTTGGAGTGGTTTAATTATTTTCTCTATATGTTTTTCAGGTCTTAAGTGGGGTTGGTTTTTATCTAAAATTCTAGCAGATATTATTGGTTGGACTGTGAATTATACTATTCAAAGATATTGGGCATTTTCTGATATCAGACTTAATGGTCAAGATCGAAAAGTAATAAGTAAATATATTTTTATTAATGGGATTAATTTATTGATAGATTATTGTATTGTTGGTGGACTATATTCAATCGGTGTTAGTCCTTATATTGGATTTTTTGTATCAGCTGGTTTTAGTACAGTCTGGGGTTATTTATGGTTTCGATTTTGGGTATTTAAACCCGGCAAGGCATTACTTTGATTTAATAATTTTTATATATCAAGAAGATATTTTAGAAATCCTTTAGATTTTTCAATAATAGTATCTATTTTAGCTAGTCTTTTAAGGGTTCGAATACGTTTAGCTCTTTCCTGAGCTTGCTTTTCATATATGTCTTGATTGTCTGGATTGTATGCCCCGTGTATTGCGTCTATAACAGCGCGGTGTTTCCGGGCAATTTTTGAGCCGACAAACGCCTCCATATCATTTCCGCTTAGATTAGTTATTTCAATTCCTAATTCACCGTCAGGTTCTACCATTAATCTTAACATTGGTTGTTGTTCATGGCTCCAGTCTTCCCCATCTATAAGTGGTGCTGAATAGATTAATTCCGATTTACTGGGTATATTTTTATCCATATCTATTACATATTTTCTTATTTTTTTAAATAAGTAGCAAGGATTTTCGAAAAATATAGAGTTAAATTTGATTAAAATAGCCACTTTTAAAAGATGAAAATTCTCGGTCTCTTGATGGTTGATGTTTGGTATGCCGGTATTAATTTATTAAATATCTAGTTCTGATTGTAATTCGTAAAATACTCGAATTTTTTTATCTTAAAACATCTTTAGTTATATTTATTAATTTATATAAAGCAGTAACGTATTATTTTGATATGTTTATAAGGATATATGTTAATAAAAATAATAATACTTAATCTATATTCTAATTAGAGAACAATAATATTAGCTGACTATTTTCTGTTTATCAAATTTTATTTGTAAGTTGATTAGTCAATTATTATTGCATTTTCAATAAAAGCTTTTAATCCTTCAAGTTCTTTCGGATGAACTGGTTGGTTATTTAGCCCCATTTTTTCTTCGATTTCTGAGTTTAATTTAGCTGGTTCCTGAGGACCGTTTACTTTAGACAGAAGAAATCCCCCCATTCGGCGCATTAAGTTTTTCTCTTGCTTACTTTTTTCGTAGAGATCCCCACTATCTTTACGTCTAACGATGCCGTCATTGCCTAATCTATATGTCCAATATTTCCTACCAAAACCGTTCATTATTTGCAATACACTCAAGAATCTATTTGGTACTGGATCTATTTGGTAAGTCCCAATGTCTTTGAGAGAGATGGCGTATAAACTACTGTCAAAAAGTAGTCTTTTTGATAGAATTGCTTCAGGAAATTCTTTGTGGATATTAAATTGTTTAAGGTCGGCTATATATTGCAGCATAAAATTATCAAAAATATCTGTTAAAATAGTGCTACTTAGTTCTAAGAGTTCAGGATTAAGGGGAGGTCGATGCTCAATTGTTAGATAAAATGCCGGATAATTTGCAAGCTCACTCATGTTAAATTTTATAACACAAAACTAAGATAATATCAAAGATTGTTTAAATTAAATTATCGTAATAAAAAGTTTGTCTAAAATAGCTGGCTTTTTAAAAAAATATAAATATAGAAATGGGCCTATTAAAGAGCTTATGTTAGGGCATCATAGACCATATGCATATAGGTATCGTTAGCGTTTTTAATTTTTTCTAAGAAGTTGGTATAACTTAGCCAAGAATATGAAGTATGTTCCCAACTTAGAGTTATTTCAGGACTTTCATCTAACTTGATAGTAAAAAGCGTGTAGTTTGTCCCATGTAAAGAATAGTTTCTGCTCGAAATAACCTTTTTTAACATGCTTTTCTCTATTGTTATACATACTTCTTCTCTTAGCTCTCGAATTGTAGCATCGATTGTAGATTCGCCATCTTCAATTGTGCCACCAGGCAAATCGGGGTCATTACCAAATATTGGGTGATTATTTCGATATAATAATAAATACAGATCATTTTGGTCAATTATCACTATTTTTGCTACCTGTTTCATTGAAGATAATTATATCAAGAAAATATTAAAGTATAGTCTATAGTTTTTATCATTATTTAAGCGTCAAAAAATACTTTCAATTGCTGAGTTTCTGATAGTTTGAAATCTTTCTAAGGTTACATATATTCGATCTGCATCAGGTCCAAATAAAGGTATTTTGAAACCGGAAGATAAAATATGATCAATTACTTGAGTTTGATTACCTTGTGATTCAAGTAGATGAGCAATTTGTTGAGCAATATTAGTACTGGCTCTATTTATTTTATCTCTACCATATCTTCCTAATGAACGGCTAATGTCTATTTCAAACTCAGTATATGCGATGTTGTCTGCTGTTTTAAACTGCCTATAGAGCATATCTGAAGTTATGCATATTGGCATTTCAATATTATCTATAATATTTTCGGCATTCTCATCAGTGATTGGTGGTTCTACACCAATAAATCATTCTGTACTTGTTTCACCAATACTAATTCTTCTTTTTGTCATCAAAATTTTCTTGTGATTATTTATATTAAGTAGGTTGGCATGTGTAGTTTAGGATATAAGACTTTTATCTAAACTTCTCTTTTATTCTATCAGACGGTAGAATCAATTTCGATTGTTTTTATAGCTTGTACTATAAGCAGCTACTATGAGTTTTCGTAACTTTAAGCTTTAGAATCTGACGCTAAGATAGATATTTTAAGAAAAATTTTACCGCTAGTAATATTGTTTTAATTAGAAGTTTTTTAATTTTATAGGTTTATTGATAAGGAAAATCTAGCCAATATAACCAGCTGTTTGACTAAATATGTAGCCTAACATTACGACTGAAATTAGGCCTAAATCAAGCAGTGGGTGTTCATGAATAAATGATTCACCGTTAACAATAATACGGCGCCATTTTATAGAATGTCTAATGATAAGTGAGCTAAAGAGTGCTAAGGAAATAACAACTGTTGAGATCCCAAGTAAAGCGTTATTAGACCCAAGAAGCTGTTGTATACGATCAACCGTATTTTTTGCAGGTGCGACACTACCTAGGTTAATGTTTTTAAAGGTAGTCGTTGCAGTGGCAACGGCTGCAGTGGCTGGCTGACCATACATAGCAACTATAAGTGTGGCTGGTCCTTTACCCTGATAATTTGGAGAACTAGCAATACCAAAACCTACGTTTTGGTAGTATGAGTCTAGGATATTTGCACGATGTTCTGGGCTATGCATCCATGCCGATAAGACGGCTTGAGAAGATTCAAAGCCATAGGCTAAATTTTCTCCTGCTCGTTGATAACTGTAACCTGCGTTGGTAATAAAAGTCCATGGAGGAATACCACTAGGCGTGT
>JAJYCU010000076.1 GCA_021778165.1 bacterium
TTGGGGTAAGAAAAAGCTTGCTTATAATATTAATAAAAATGAGCATGCAATTTATGTTTTTTATCAAGTTATGTTTGACCCTCAGAACATTAAACAAGTAGAAACCACTTTAAACATCACGAATGAAGTCATAAGGTTTTCAATAATTAAATTAGACCTAAAAGCGATAGCTAAAGCTGAAAAGCTTAAAGCAGAGAAAAAATTTGCTAATGAAAATTCTACTGAAGCCACAGAACAACCTAAAGAATAATAACTTGACAAGTTTATTCATTAAGTAGTACTTTAAAATTGTAAATACATTAATAAAAGACATAAGTCTTATAAGGAGGGATGCCACATGGCACGTAGTTTAAACCAAGTAACATTAATGGGAAATCTAACCAGAGATCCAGAATTAAGAGAAACACCATCAGGACAGAGCGTAACTAGTTTTAGTTTAGCTTTAAATAGAAGCTACAAGGATAGTTCTGGAGAATGGCAAGAGGCAACTGACTATGTAGACATAGTCGCATGGGGACCTTTAGCTGAAAGAGTTAGTCAGTATTTGTTTAAAGGAAGAAGATGTTTGGTCCAAGGTAGGTTACAGAGTAGAAGCTGGGAACAGGAAGGCCAAAAACGGAGTAAAGTCGAAGTTTTAGCCTCTGACGTGACATTTTTAGACTCTAGAAGTAATGATTCAACAGATTCAGATGTAAACCAAGAAGCTCCTAAAAAGACAGAGAAAAAAGAAACCAAGAAAGAAGATAAAGTTGCTGGAGTTGATGAAATTGGTGACGAGCCAATCAACTTAGACGACATTCCATTTTAATAATTAATTTTACGGAGAAATAGTAAATGGCCAAGATATTTAAACATTCGTCAGAAATAGCATTTTTTGACTATAAAGATTTTAAAACATTACAAAGATATATTAATATTTACGGACAAATAGAAAATCGTAAAAAAACTGGACTGACAGAAAGCCAACAAAGACACTTAGCTGTAGCGATTAAACGAGCTAGGCATTTAGCACTGTTGCCATTCATTAGCAATAATTAATAAATGTCCAATCAAAAATTGTTTGTTGATAAATTAAACGAATTTGTAGCGTTTATCGAAACATTAAATTTTTTTAAAACAGACAATTCAAATATTGTTTATTCGTTTGGAATGACAAAAATAAATAGTGTACTCAATAGTAAGATTAGAAAAGAAATATTTAATTTAATTGCTGCATTCAAAACTTCCGATATTAAAAAAATTAATAAAATTTCTAGTACACTAGACGGTATGTTTTTATCTTCATACAGTATTGGAGATATATCAGAAGATAATCTTCGAAAACTAAAAAGAATGCTCAAGGAATTAGTAAATATATATAATAAGGGAAGATGATGATATTAGGAATAACAGATTTAAAAAAAGGAACTATTTTTAAGTTAGATAACCAGCCATTTAAAGTGGTGAACTATAACCAAAAAGTTATGGGACGAGGTGGCTCAATTGTAAATGTCAAAATAAAGAGTTTAATCGACGGTAAGGTTTTAGAAAAAACCTTTAAGGGAAATGAACAGTTAGAAATGGCCGACATAACAAATATGACTGTCAGTTATTTGTACGATAGCAATAAGATGTATTTTTTTATGAATAATAATACTTTTGAACAATTCGAATTAACAGAGGAAATAATTAAAGATAGTGTTGATTTCTTAAAACCAGGTGATGAGGTTCAAATACAACTTCTTGACGGTCGTCCAATTAATATTGAATTACCTAAAAACGTAGTTTTAGAAGTAACTTATACTGAGGGTGCCGTTAAAGGTGATACTAGTTCTTCAATTACTAAGGAAGCGACACTTGAAACAGGATTAAAAATAAAAGTACCTGTTTTTATAAAAACTGGTGATTTTATTTCAGTCGACACCACTAGCTATCTTTATCGGGAAAGAATAAAAAATTAGTAATTATGGTTCAAAAAAGACTTGATCAACGAATAGTTGAACTCGGGCTATCTGTTTCTAGGTCACAAGCACTTTCAGATATAAAATTAGGTTATGTTCAAGTTGACGGAAAAAATATAATTAAACCGGGTTATATTGTTGGAGATAATCAGACTATTATTTTATCAAAAGATAATAATTATGTTAGCCGGGCAGCACTTAAACTAGAAACGGCATATGATAACTTTATGCTTAATTTTAATGGTTTGGTTGTTTTAGATGTAGGAAGTAGCACAGGTGGATTTTCAGATTTTTCATTACAACATGGAGCAAAAAAAATTTTTGCTGTCGATGTTGGTACAAATCAGTTTCATCCAAAATTAAGGCAAGATCCAAGGATTGAACTATTTGAAAAAACCGACATAAGAGATTTTCAAATGAAAATAAAACCTGATGTTATTTTGATTGATGTTTCATTTATTTCATTTAAAAATATAATTGATAAAATATATGATTTGTCATCTCATGAAACTATAATTTGCTTGATGGCTAAACCTCAATTTGAGTCAATAAAAGATAATTTAATAAATGGAGTCGTTAAAAACGAAAATATCAGGAGACAAATATTAAAACAACTTGAACTTGAACTTAAATCTAAATTTAAAATTATAAAAAAATTCGATTCTACAGTTTCAGGTAAAAAAGGTAATGTTGAGAGATTTTATCTATTAAGAAAGATATAGTTTAAAGATAAAATATTAGTTATAGTTATAGTATGCATTTTGCAAGTAGAATTCATGCTGGTAGGTTACTAGCTAAACAGATATCCCAAAAATATCGTTATGAAGACTGTGTTGTTATAGCTATCAATAAAGGTGGGGTTGTTGTTGGTGCACAAATCGCTCAACAAATCCATTGTGCTATCTTGATGTTAACCACTGAAGAGATTTATTTATCAAGAGAACCTGTTTCGATTGGAAGTATAAGTTTTGATGGAAATTTTATAGCCAATAATGATTTATCTATAGGTGATAGTAAAGAATTAATGGATGAATTTCGAGGCTCAATCGAAGAACAAAAGATAATTAAATTAAGAGATATGACATCTGATATTGGAAAAACTGATTTAACTAATAGAAGTATGATTGAACATCGGCATGTAATCCTTGTAAGCGATGGAATAAAAGGCTCTACACTACTTAATATTGCTTATGAATATTTAAAACCAATTAAGATTCAGAGTTTAGTTGTGGCTTCGCCGATTGCTGATGTTAAAGCAATTGATTGGATGCACATAACAGCTGATAAGATTTTTTGTCTATGGGTAACAGATGATAACGAGATAGACTTTAACCGTTATTTTGATCAGAATAGACTACCTTCTCAAAAAATGATAAATACGACGATTCAAAATATTATTCTGAATTGGAAGTGAATTAGTCAATATATTTAAGAAGTTCGGCGGTGTTTTTTAATAGGATATATGAACGATTATGTTCAATAAGTCCTTTTTTAGTTAGCGCTCCAATCTCTCTAGAGGCAGTTTCTCTAGATGAATTGACTGAGCTAGCTATATCTTGGTGTCTTAACGGTAAATCAATTTTTAGACCTTCAGCTGTTTCGTAACCGAACCTTTTAGACATAGTAAAAAGAAAAGATATTATTCTTTCCCTAACTGTTCTATACTCTAAATTTAAAATTCTTTCACTGTGTAGTCGGTACATTTCGATTGTCATATCTAATAGGGGAGGCATTATTTTTTGATTCTTTTGCAAGTGTGATAAAAAATCTTCCCGACTAATTTTCCAAGTTATTGATTTAGCAAGAGTTTGGTAAATTACCCTTCTTTCTTGACCAGTTAACCCCCAGATTAAAGGAAATATTTCTTTAGCTTTTCTTACAATCAGTAAATTATCTTCGTTATATTTAGTGATATCGTAAGCCTTAACTAATCCTTCATCAATATAAAAGACACCATCAGGTTGATGGTTGGGGCTAATTATAAATTCATTTTTTGACCATGTTTGTTTTTTTCCGACACTTTTAAAAAGTTCCACCAGCTCAGCTTCTTGCTTGAGGGTTGCTAACATATACCCTTATTATGAACAAGTCTTATTTAATTGTCTAGTTTTTTGTGATAATTATATGTTAAGTGTAGTGATTAAAAGCACAGCCTACTATTTTTATTAAATTTATAATTAAATTGTAAAGACAGGAGGGTTCAATGGTTAGCTTAGATTATATAAATCAACAGTTACATAATATAAACTATTATCGCCATTTCCGGATTAACGCTGAGATTGATGAATTAGTGTACATCTTACTGCCGGACGAGACGATCTATGAAT
>JAJYCU010000077.1 GCA_021778165.1 bacterium
ACATTATATTTTCAAAGTAAACACTTAAATTTGATGATATCAGCCTGTTTATTTCACCTTTGATAGTTGGAAAAAAACCAATGTTTGACTGACAGAAATAATCCAAAGATGATGCTAATTTACTTTTTTGCTTTCTGACAGATTTTGCAATAACCTTAATTTTCCCGTTATTTTTAGTTATTAAAGTTAGTATTCGATCGTACTCACCGTAATTAAGTTTGTTAAGAATAATTGCGTCAGTCTTTATTTCTGTCTTCATATTTTAATAATTTTTTTTAATTCGTCTGATAAATACCATAAGGGAGTTGTTTCTTTTTCTAGGTATTTTGATACATTTAGTTCTGTCAACAAACTCTCCATACTATCTTTAAACTCATCTACTGGAACAATTGAGTAGACTATCACCGGGACTTGTTGTAGGTCTTTATAGCTTCGTAATTCATAAAGAAACTCTAGGCCTGAATGATCCGTTAACTGAAGTTCAATCACTATTGCACTGGGGATATTTTTATCGACACTATTGATTGCATTTTGGGCATTGTGAGCAATCTCAATATCAAAATCTTCTTTTGAAAAGAAATCCAAATATATTTTTGACAGTAAACGATCGGGTTCAATAATTAATACTTTTGGGATTAAAGATGTAGACATACTTATATTGTCAGTTGTAATTGTGGAATCGGTTCCAAAACAATTCCCAAACCGTGCAAATGTCTGTGTTGAGATGTTTTTAGTTTTAAATTTAAATTATTTAATATGCTATCAGCTAAAAATATTCCGGAAGAAGCTGTATGTGAAAAACTAGTCAAAGGTTGTCTTACCATGCCATATAATTTTCGGCCTTTTTTTAATGCCTCATTTGTTAGCGCGCTACTATCCGTATAAATACCAGCGACTAAGCCATATCGACACATGTGGGAGGCAAGATATATTTTCATTTGTTTGTTATCAGTACTAGGTAAACTTTCAATCATAGAATAACCCAAGGATACTAACGATGTTTCCAGGCCAGAATAATTTGATAGTATTAAATTATTTTTACCAGATATATTTAAATCTATATCAACATCATAGTTTTTGGCAATTGCAGCAAGTTTTTCAGCAGTACTGTAAAGAACAGCAGAAACCGAAATTGGTTCAAGATTGATGGCTATATCTTCAAAAGCTAACTTAAGTCCGAGACTATACGCATTTAGTAATTCCACCGTGTAATCACTGGTAGATTTTATGAGAAAGTTATTTTCTAATCCTGTTTTAATAGATGTTTCAGTAGATTTTGATATTTGAAGTAACGAATTCTTTAATTGATCCGTTAAATTCAATAAAAGCTTATAAGAATATGCCTCTCTCTGATTAAAATATTTGTTTTTAATATCTACCTTCATCTCTATTAATATATTAACACTGACAGGCTATTAATATAAAGTATTAGCTTTTTAATAATTTAAGGCGAAAAGCTAAAGTCAAATAAAATAATATTATTGAAGTCGTTTATGTAATTTTGGCCGATTGTCCAGATTTCAAGAGTCTCGTTTCTTAACGGGAGTACCACCATAGTGCCATCAAGATTATTAACCACTTGTCCAGTTATCATAACACCTACAACTTGCGGTACCTTAGGGAGACTATAAGCTTTTACTTGTATTAAACCATTTTGTTGTAATGAGCTAAAGTTATTCATAGTAGTAGAATAAGTTTGGTTAATTATCTGAACTCTCAGGCTAAAAGGCATCGACTGAGAATGTATTGATGGAACATAGCTGGGATTAAAGTACCCGTCTACTAAATAATTATTTGATGTGGTGTCAACGTAGGCACTCCAAGTTTTTGGATAATCAACTGATATACTTCCGTAATCGGCAGGACCAGTGTAGTTAGCCAGCGGGTATTTTAGCTGATTCTGATAATACGCTCCGTCTACTGCTTGTTGTTGTTTTCTTGCCGCCATAACAGCAACCGCAATCTTGCTATCAGTATTATTTTTATAATCTTGCCTAGATAAGTACGTATTATAAGAGAAAATACTTAATCCGATAATCATAGCGAATTCCAAGATTATCATCACAAGTGGTAGCATCGATCCTCTGTAATCTTTAATCATAAGTACAATTCTAACTAAATTTTATATTTGTAGCAAATATCTGTCGACTGAAGTTATTTATATTTATAAAAAAATAAGTTGTTTATCTCTAGGTATGGCTTTTTACTGGGTATTTTAAATGAATAGCTGACCAATTTCAGGTCATGGTTTAATTCAATTTTACTTATTTTTTGATTGAGTTTTTCCATGTATTTAGGCAACAAAAAAACAAATACGGCATCTGTATCGTGAATTTCTTTGGACCAAAAATTACCATAAAAAATTTTTACATTTTTTCGATACCTCAAAGTATTTATATAAGAAAACGCATATAATACTGGATTCAGTTCATAGCCTATGGCAATTAGTTTTCTTTTCGCTGCCATACGTAAAATTTTTCCATTTCCGGAACCTAAGTCGACAATAGTCTGACCTTCTTGCAAATCAAGTAACTCGATTGCCTGCTGAGCCGAACTGCTCATAACTGGAAGAAACGGTGCGCCAAAGAAAACTACAAAACAAAAAGATACCAAAATCACAAATACTATCGATAAAAAATATGTCATTTAATATGTTCGACGGTGTTTTTAGCATGTTTTAAGTATTCTTTTAATGACTTAATCAACTTATCCGCTTTTTTATATAATTCGACTAGTTCATCAATGCTGACACTTTCATCTTTTATTCTAGAAACAATCGATTCTAACTCAAGTTTATTTTTATTATAATCAGACTTACTACTTGTCATTATTTCTCTCCAATGTCTTAATTTTGGTTCCAATGATATATTTACTAGTTTCTATAATTATACTATCCCCCGAACTTAAAACAGTATTTTTATTTACATAGGTTCCGTCTTTTTTTATTAATGCATACCCTCTTTTTAACGGCATTTTCGGATCATAAGCTTTATATATTTCTTCCATTCTTGACAAATACACTTCCTCGTCAGAAAGCACTTTCTTAATGGAATTATTGAAATCCGAATATAGATTATTGGCAAGTTGTAGTTCCATATCTAGTCTGTACTTTATGAATGAGTTTAAATTTTTTTGTTCGTTCGCAAAAATTGAAATTATCTCATCGCGTCCAGGAGTTAATAATTCAGCAGCATTAGAGGGAGTAGAGGCTTTTTTATCAGCCACCAACTCAGCAAGAGACTCATCTATTTCGTGACCGATTGCTACAAGTGTTGGAATTCTGCTCGAGGCTATGGATCTGACCAATTTTTCGCTATTAAAATACTGCAAATCATCAGGACTGCCACCACCTCTTGTTATAACCAAAACATCAACTAATCGCTTAGAATTATTAAATTTTTGAATAGCATCAATTATTTGCTCACTTGATTTGTCTCCTTGAACTAATACATCTCTTACGATCACGTTTATACCACCAAACCGATTCGACAATATCTTTATAAAGTCTGCGTACGCTGCTGAATCAATTGATGTTATAAGACCGATTTTTGATGGCGGATAGGCTATATTTCTTTTTCGCGCTATATCAAATAAACCCTCCTTAGACAGTTTTTCTTTCAATAAATCTGCTGATTTTTTAATAGTCCCCTCTCCTACTAATTTTATGGAGAAAAAATTAAGTTTAAACCCAAATTTAGGATGAAGTCTTGGGGTTGCTATCAATTCGACTAACATGCCAGGTTCAATCGGATATTCCATGCTTGAAACATATCCCCAAAACTCTACTTTTGCGAAATTATCTTTCAAATCAAGATAAATAATATTATTTCTAAGTTTTAAGTTGGAAACTTCACCTTGAATCTTAACGCGACTATACGCATATTCAACAGTCTGATTAAAATAATCTACAAATTCACTAACTTCGAATACTAGGGATGTGTCTTCAATCATTAATTAAGGACCAGCCTATCTTTAGATGACTTATTCACTGATATTTGATAGAAAATATAGCCAGGAGGAATTTGAAGCAGCGTATTCAAAACCCTATACATTATAGTAACCGGTAAACTGATTTTTGCAGGAACTCCGACTGCAACCAACACAATTGTCATCAGACCCTCATATACACCGATTCCACCAGGTAAGACAGAGATTAACCCGGCAAAGTT
>JAJYCU010000078.1 GCA_021778165.1 bacterium
AAACCATTGGCCATCGGTGTGTAGACAGCGATCCCACCTTGCTCGATTGGATAAACTAATCTTCCCTGCTCTAATTGCCCACTTAAAGCCTGATAAGTAGGCACAAGTTGAAATGAAAGTTTCAGAGAGTTATCTGTATAAACTATTCCTTTTTGAGCATCGGTCGGTAAATTAGCCGAGTAGAGAAAGTTATCTTTAGCGCTCTTTCCACCAATACCAGACTCTAGTTGATTAGCCGGGTTAGTCGTTGCAAAAATAGGTAGTGTCGAAGCGGCTTGATTATTGAATTGAAAGGTATTGGTCCAATTATTATAGGAAATCTTTTCGCTTAAAACCGGATTAACAACTGGTAATAAATTCTGTTGATACCTGGTAAGACTATAGATTTGCTTATATTCAGAAAATTGAGAAAAGATAAACTGAATACCAATTAATAATAAAAAGACGGCAAAAAATAGTACCAATATGGCCGTCTTCCTTGGTTGCCCAACTAATCTATTAAAAAGTAGCCTCTTTTTAATAAGAGACTTAGTGTAAAACCAAATACCATTCAATCTTTTTTTTCTCACTTCGTATCTGTTCTGAATGACTTCAAAATAGAAAATTCCTCATAATCATTCTGTCTTGTTTACTATCCCACTTAATAACTGTAATTATATCAACTTATCGGTAAAATTATACGAAAATCACGACTTTAAAGGTCTCTGATTTACCTTTTTTAGGTACCTATTTTTGATTAAAAATACGTCTTGGTCAGCATGCATATTTTTTGGTAAATGATTAAACCAACCACTATTTTGAGATTCTTGATTTAATTTTACTTGTCCGGCAAAACTAATCACTTCAAAGACTATACCGACAGGATAATCAAGACCGGCTAAATAATGACTGGGGTATTCAATATAACCAACATTAATAGATTCTTTAACTTTAATTGATAATTCTCTTTTGGCGACTCTTAAAACGGCGGCTTTAAGAGATTCACCGAAAGCAACCGTACCGCCTGGTAAATGCCACTGACCGATGCACGGCTCAATCGCTCTTTTTGTCAGAAGAATCTTTCCCTCATCGTTCTTTAGAATTATTTCAATTGTTAGCCTTGGAACTTTAGAGTAGATATAGTCAAACTCTTCCTTCGATAAAAAATAATCCTTATTATTAGTGTCAAACATTTATATCCAAATCAGTCTCATCTTAATCTTTTAAAATTTTATTAGGTAATTTTCTTTAATATGATCAGAAATTTTATGGTTAGTGCAATCCAAGCGATACAGTAGCCAGTAAAGATAAGCAAAAAAGTCTGCCGAGAAGGCATTTTTCGATGCTCTATTTTAGGCACAAAAATCAAAATCAAAGACCATATTATAAAAACTGCTAAGCTATACATTAACCAAGACTGAAACGCTTTATCTATAGTCATAACTACATTATAGTCTGCCGTCAAATAATATATACCAGCAAAGACTTGTGCAACCGATATTAGCAACTACTAACTCTTTGAGGTAATAATAGTATCGACGCAACCAAAAGAAGTTAAGATGTTTTTAGTTTCCTGATTAGCTGGTGCCAAGCTAATTGCTTTCCGATTTTTGATCCCAGTAAAATATAAGGGCGGTTTGTTTTTCTGATTAGAATTAATTACTAAAACATCAGGATGAGTTGAGCTTATTTCTCCGTACGCATGTCCCGGCATTAGAATCGTAGGTTTACTATTAACGCTTTGGGCTAAACTAATCTCAACACTTCCGGCAGTCACATCATAAGCTGATTGCTTGAGGCATGAACTGCCAATAGTGGTAAGCCAATACATCCCCTTACTACCGTTATAACCATCTACCATATTTGCAACCTTGCCGGATGCATTAGGATAGATTAACTGATCAAAACTGACTTTAACTAAATACTGTAATATAAATTTACCGACCGGACTTGAAGTTTTATAAATACTTTCGTATTCACTTAAAGCTTTCATCTGTGCCAAGTCTTTAGACATCAGCTTACCCTTATTCCCAAGAATATCTGATCTAATTCCAACGCCAGCAACTATAATCCCGCCGACAAGAGACAATATTCCAATAGTACGCCTTAAACTAAGATGACTTTCCTTATTTTGGTTTCTTCCATAATCAAATTTTCGTCCAGTAATCATAGACACTAAGCTAGCATTTTAAACTGAGACTAGTCAATCATTAGCATTTAGTTAGCTAGCTATTAAATCTTAGTTTGTAAGTAATACATCCTCGATTAACGAAGTTGAAATATCGATCAACTTCTAGACAAGTCTAAATAATTATAGTATTAATATTGTTATTAAATTGGAGTAAAATATGTCCTCACCTTTAATAAAACCGACCTGTTTTGAAGTTAATAACGGTGCCCAGAAATTACACGAAATGGGACTAAAACAAGAACTTAATCAAGATTTTCAATTAGCTGATCAGACTTTCGATGACGCACTCTACACAGTGTCTTCTACTCCAGAAAATATTCTTCCTCAACCCGATAAAAAAGTTCAAATAGGTAGAATTTTAAGAGATAAGGGTTTCAATCTTATTAGATTTAGCATTATAAATCACAGTCTTGGTTTATATAGTGATGGCTATGATAGTTTAGATAAGTCTGAAACAAAATTTTACGGGGCGCTTTCGAATCTGTCTGTCTATTCTGGTTTTCTCGCAAAAAGTGAAGTAGACAAACTTAAAGAATCGATTAACGCTGAAAGAGGTGCCACAATTAGTTTAATGGCTCGAGCAATAACCGCAAGAGAGGTCGTCTTCGAAGTTAAAAACGGTAACAACGAAGCAATCAGACAATACGAGCGTGCACATAGCCATCTTATTACCGGTGACAACGGATACTACCGAGTAAGTAATGCAATGGTTGCTGCTAGACATGAAAAAATAAATAGTAAAAACACTAAGATGGTTAACTGGTTAGGAAAGGCCGTAGTCGGACTTGGTTTCACTCTTTTTCAAGATAAAAGAAACTTAAAACCTGCTGTTTTCACTTTCGGTTCTCGATTACTTGATTTGTCATCAAAAACTAAAGCCGAGCAATCAGTAAAATCTAAACCGTAAATATAAAAATCAACTTTTTTTTGAAGCTACGAAAGTCATCACAACCGCTGCTGTTACGAAATTAGGCACAATATACAGAACAGCTAGTTCCCCAGAATTAGTGAATTTATATCCAGCATATAATGTGTAAAGTAAATAACATAAATACGGTACGTAAGTTAACCAACCTTTGGCATTATTCGGAAGATAACTACCACGGACTCGCACAAACCACGCATTTTTTTTGTTTGATTTTAAAGTTTTTGTAGTTTTCATTTAAACACCTATGTTCAGATTAAATATATCAAACTAGTTTGTCAAATATTAGACTCAGCCTAAAGATAGCTCATATTCACTAATCAGATAATTTGACCACAGGTCATATTTATTGTATTATATAGTAATGAACTCGGAGATGTATCCTGAAGGAAATACCAATAGTCCTGAATTTAATTCTGAAATTGATGACAAATACTCAGCCATGGCAAGGTTTTGGACTGACAGACTACTCTTCGAAAAAATAAACCGGGAAAACCAAGATATGACTAAAATAATGGTTGCAACTTTCAATCCGCAAGTTGTCAGAAATTATGATGCTCAAACCATTATTAAATTTGAGCGGTTTAGTTTACTACTTGAAAACGAACTTAGAAACAACGGTATTGAAATAATTGATTCTGGAAACAAAAACACCAGCAAAATATTTCAAACCCTATCTAGACAAGCAGACTTAAATTTACAGTTCATTCAAGTATGGTTTGGTGGAAATTTTTTGAATTGTAAGACCTGGACTGAAGAAAACACGGTTATGGCTCAGACCAATCCAAAAAACAAACCTATCCAAATTTGGCCACTTATCCTGCCAGATAATATATAAAGTCCACCTTAGGTTATATATTCTTCTAAGCATATTCTCATGTCTAGACTATAATATCCCTATAAATGATCGACTCTAAAGAAGTTATTATAAAAGTTCAGGACCTTCATAAATCTTACGGCAAGAAAGCTAACAGGTTCGAAGCTCTAAAGGGAATCAATTTATCTATCTTAAAAGGCGAGAGTGTTGCTATAGGGGGAAAATCAGGATC
>JAJYCU010000079.1 GCA_021778165.1 bacterium
TATATAATAGTCAAGGTAGAACAGTAATAGATGTAGGCGGGTTTGAACCTAGTCTATTATTTGACAAATTTGACTCTACTGTTTAATCTGAGCTTAAAGGTTTAAAAATAAATGGTAAAAAAAACAAAATCCAACAAAAATAATGCCTGGTTTATTCGCGTTCGCGGCAGTTATCTTCCTAACAATAGTTGGGGTTGGTTAACGTACGTTCCGTACCTATTTTATCTACTATATACATTATATGCTGGATTTCACTACACTGACTCGAAAGAGCTGGCAGTTCTCTACATTGTGCCGAATTTTGTAGCAGCAGCAGCAATTATGACATTTATTGCTTCAAAGAAAAGCTAAGTTATTTTACTATGGTTTAGATTTGAGTGAACTTTCTGCCTTTGATTTTGATGATAGATCAATTAGACGATCTCCGAAAGTATAAACAGCTGGTTTTAGATTTTTTCTATCTTGAAGGATAGTAAAACCAAGTCCAACTACTGCCTTCGATAGCCACTGAATCATTTTTTTATTTTGACTGTGTATTTTTTCATGTCTAGCAGCTACCATGGCGTTACTTACTCTGTAGTATCCGTTGTCCCCAATTGTTAGATAGTAGTGAGCTTTTCTGTACAACCTATCGGCCTGATGTCCTTTATTTTTTACTTCCATGGCGACCTCTCTAGCGGTAATCGCCCGAGCCATTAGGCTGATTGTTGCGCCTTTTTCGGCACTAATAGATTTGTAAAAATGTTTCATCTCATCATTACTGAGGAATTCGGAATACATCGTTAGGCTAGTCGAGGCTTTATCGAATTTAGAGTCGGATTTATTCAATACCTCGTAGCCGTCGCTAAATAAGCCGTTATTTTGTTCTTGTATACTGAATCGAATTAGGTTAAAACCTTTATCCCTGAGTATTCTTGCAGTTTGAACATTCTTATCGGTTTCCGAAAGCTCAGAATTCGTAGTATATGACAATATATCAAGCGCCTGATCGAAACTCTGATCAGCTGACTGGAAGTTTTTATTTAGTTCTTCTTTTAGTCCTGTTTCGTGTAGTTCTTGAGCTTCGTTATTAACTTCGAAGTTGTTCGGATTTATTAGAGGTGAAGCCATGATGTTCTCCGTTTAATAGTAGTATTAATAACATAATCAGTAGATAATGTCTAACAAGTTCTAGTTTTTATTTTCGCTGAGCTAGAGTAAGTCGATTGTTGAATTCTATGGTTTGCTGTTTTACCTAATGATAATAATGATATCGAGGATAGTAAGGGAAATCCGTTATACTCTTTGATACCTTAATAATTAATCCTGACAAAAAGTGTTTATACTATGCTTCGTGACTTCGAGAATCAAAAATCAATTGGGCCGACTCCTGCCAACTCTCGAAACTACTTACTTCTTATTTTCTGACAGCTTTTTCAATCTGATTGATAAAGTAAAAACTCCTCTCGCAAATGTGAAATTTCAGACAGTTTTCGTATTCAGTCGTATAATTAAAACATGAGCCTAGATAAAGCATTTCAGTCATGGCTGACCTACAGTTTGGCTGTTTTTATGATTTGGGCATTAATTTTAATTTTTGTTCCCAAGATTAGAAGTAAGAATATGCCGTCGCGATCAACATTCTTATTAATTTTTGCCGGTTACTTAATTGCCTGGATTGCCCTAACAATAAAATTCCTAGTTATATTAAAAAAGATTGTTTAACTATTGTTTTTCATCCTTACTATGACACTAATTAGTTGATGTTGATCAATTTTAAAGCAAACATCGGATTTATATTGAGACTAGCTGTCTGCAGTCTTTTCTTGCAAATATTTTTTACACCACAAGCCTAACTGAATTTTTCAAATCTCGCTTTTCATCATCATCTAAACAGTATTAGTAATAGTCAACTAAGTGGATGATATTATTTTTCTGGTTACTATCGAAGGAAGATGGGGAAGTGTATTTTAACTAATTGTCGTTAAATATAATGGTAGAATAAATTTAGAATGAGCCAAAAAGATTATTTTTTAACTAAAGAAGAATTTGATTATATTTATTCCAAAGTGCCAAGACTTACGGTTGAAATAATTTTAAAAGATAATAAAAATAGGATTCTTCTAACGAAACGAACAATCGAACCTTGTATTAATCAATGGCATTTACCGGGCGGAACTGTTGCTTTCGGTGAATCCTTGAAAGCAGCTGTGACAAGAGTTGCTAAAAGAGAATTGTCTATAGAAGTAAACGACTTAATAAATGTTGGATACATCGAATATCCGAGTCATTATTTAAATGGTCTTGATCAACCGGTTGGAATGGTTTTCGAGGTAACTAATTATGTTGGTGAAATAAAGTTAAACCACGAATCCGGAGAAAAGGGTTGGTTTGATGATGTACCGACCGAAATGCATGCCGATCAAGATGTTTTTCTAATAAATAATAATTATATAACAACTAAACATCGATAATCTCAGAGACAAGTAATATTATTACAATATTCACTGGATAGTTGTGCTTACGACTAGGTCTTGATTACTAATTTATCGATATAATTTAGTGATATGTATAGGTTAAGTTCTGTGGAGTAGGTGATTATATAAAATCATGAATTGTAGACAGTTATTTTATAAATCATTTTATTAGGTTTGTTCTATCTTCATCCAAACAAACTAGATTTGATAGAGTAATCAAGCCCGTAACGACGTAATAGTCGCTATTTCTACCAAATTTATTGGCTAGTAATAATTTTGCTTATTATTCAGTTTTTTTCGGATGCGCGTCGTTCAACAGAGTGGGCTGTAATTTCCAAACTGCAACCATTATTTTCTTTGCAAAAAGCTTCACATTGCTTAGCTAATTGCTCGTCTTCATAATGCAACCCACATTCCGGGCATTTGTATAATTTTTTTTCTTCCATACTTTTATTATAATTGATATTCTATTTTTTTCTTCCATAATTTGTTAGACGTTAGATGCTTTGTTTTGCTTTGGCAAAAAAAGTAGGTCGGACTAATCTTTTCTTAAGTCTGGACAGTATAGTTATAATTAATTATGCCCATTGTTCTATTCGGTTCAGGCGAATTCACTAATCATGTTGATGAAATTGATCGTTATTTGATTGATAATTTTAAGCCAAAATCTATCGGGATTTTATCAACAGCCGCCGGCCAAGAATCAGATGTTGTGAAATGGTTTGAAATGGCCAAAGAACATTACCAACAATTTGACGTCAAAGTCGTAACTATTCCTATTTTTAATCATTTGGAGGCTAATAACCCGGATTTAGTCGACATGATAGAAGATGTAGATTGGATTTTTTTATCCGGTGGTAGCCCCGGGTATTTAAATGAAACACTAAATGACAGTTTGCTACTTCAACGAATACTTAAAAAACAAGCTAACGGAACTCTTTTAGCTGGCAGTTCTGCTGGTGCCATGGTACTAGGCAAGTATATTATTACTCAACCATTTAAAGTTTTCTTTTCTAAGAGCGAGGCAACTTGGCAACCAGCTATCGGACTGGTTGATTACGTTATATTCCCTCATTTTAATCATCTTAGAAAATTTAAGAAATTAATTAATCAAATCATAGCAAAAAGTCCAGCAAATCAAACTAAAAAATGGTTAGGAATTGACGAAGACACTGCTATTCTTTTCTACGACAATAAACAACTAATTTTAGGTGGTGGTAAGGTCGATATTAATGATCATTAATATCAACTTTGAATTTAAAAATTGCTATCAATTACGACGGTTACATTGATAGGAATAAGGAGCTCACAGCCCAGTATTTTCTGCTTAGAGAGTTGTTCTAACCAAGCCGAAATTCCTCATGGCTTAAAAACCAGTAAAACTTATTTATCAGGATTGATTAAAAAAATCTAAATCAGCAATTTCATCTGGTAAAAACCCAGACTTAGGCTTGAAACCAGCCTCCCATTTATAATCTTTGTTATAGCCAAGTTCTTTCATCAGTTTAGTCGGGGCATTGCGGACATGTAACGGTACGATCAAATCCGGATATTGATTTGCGATTTGGTCAGCTCTGCTCATAGCATCTGCTATTTCTCTAGATTTTT
>JAJYCU010000080.1 GCA_021778165.1 bacterium
TATAACAGTAAAAATTATTTCTTTAAATCCACCTATTTCGTTTAAACTCTCACTATTCATTTCTATTTCGTAATTATTATTTTCAGCCCATCGAGTATACATCCTAAACAAATCACCAGCAAAAATACTAGCCTCGTCGCCACCGGCTGCAGCCCTTATTTCTATAATTGCACTTTTTTTATCGTTAGGATTTTCAGGATTTATTATCTCTTTTAATTCTAGTTTCTTAATTTCAAGATTTTTATTTAATATTTCAATTTCTTCTTGAGCCAGATCGTATAAATCCTTGTCAGAAGTAGACAATAAATTTTTTGATTCTGTTATGTCTAGTCCTAGTTTATTAATTGAATTAATAATTGAAATAATGTTTTCTAATTCAACTTTCCTCTTAGCAATTTTAGGATATTCCGAAGTTGAATATATGTTTGGATTTTGTGCCAGTCGAAGATTGATCTGCTCTAACTCACTAGAAAATTCTTTATCATTCATAATGACTAGACTCCAGATTAATTCAATTTATAATTATCGGTAATAAAGTTACGAATTTGAAGAATTATTGGCTTCTAACTTTTTGTCATATCTTTTTGATTTTTTAATAGCCGATGACATTAAACTCTGTTTAGCTTTAAGTGCCATTTCAGTCTTTGCTTTAAATTTATCTACTCTTCCTTCAATGTCCAAAATCTTCTCTTCGCCTGTAAAGTAGGGATGAGAAGCACTAGAAATGTGCACTTTTACCAGCGGATATTCTTTACCTTCATGCTTAATAGTGTCACTTGTTTGAACTGTAGACTTAGTGATAAATATAGAATTATTGTTCAAATCCTGAAATGCAACTAACCTGTAGTTTGATGGATGTAAAGATTTTTTCATAGATTATTAATTATACTTTATAAGACGTTTTAGGTCAATTTTTAAATCGTCATTATTTCTTGTTCTTTTTTATTCGCTATATTCTCTATTACTGTTTTTTGAATCTGAACTAGACTTTCAACCTGTTTATGAATTCGAGTGTAAACCTCTTGAGAAATCTGTTTATCTTTTAACTGCAAGTCTAATTCCTTAATTACTTCATGTCTCGACGATCTAATTCTGACAAAACATTCCTCGACTTTAACACTAATTTGTTTAACAAGTTCTTTTCTTCTTTCCTCGGTTAAAGCAGGAATAGACAGTCTTATTACATGTCCATCATCGCTAGGATTTAATCCAAGTGCGGTATCGTTTCTAATCGCATCGCAAATATTGGAAATTGTATTTGGATCAAAAGGGACTAACTGTATCATTTTCGCATCCACAACATTAATTGAAGATACTTGTTTAAGGGGCATCAGGCTACCATACGCTTCAACTCTTATATTATCTAAAATTGATGGATTAGCCCTGCCGGTCTTAAATGTTTTTAAATCGCTCTCTAACTTTTCAATAGATTCACTAATTTTTAGTGTTAGTTTATTTACGAATGATTTTTCGTCCATATGTATATTTTAATTGTTTATTTCGCCTAGAGCAATTCTCGCGAATCGTCTAATAACTATGTTTTCCCCAAGTCTTGAGATATGCTCGTTCAATAAATCCTTAATTGTGATGTCGGGATTTTTAATAAAAGGTTGGGAAATTAAACAATGTTCTTCACTAAATTTTTTAATTTGGCCGGCAACTATTTTATCAATCATATTATCTGGTTTCTTTTCCATTTTTGCTTTTTCTGTGTACTCAGTTGAAATGGTATCGAGAACGTCTTTCGGTATCTGATCTTCATCAACATAATCCGGATTTGAGGCTGCTATATGCATCGCGATGTCTTTAACAAGATTAATAAAAATTTCGTTTTTTGAAACAAAATCAGTCTCACAATTCATCTCTACAATGACACCGATTCTTCCGTCATGATTGTAGTTACCGATTAATCCAGATCTTGTTTCTCGTTCCGATCTTTTTTCAGCCTTTGTTAGACCTTTTTTTCGCATTTCAGCAAGAGCAGTGTCAAAATCACCCTTTGAGTCTTCTAATGCTTTTTTTGCATCTGTTAATCCTACGCCAGTTAAGTCTTTTAGCCTTTTTATTAATTCAATGTCTATTGCCATAACTATACCTCGTTCAGCCTATTTAGATTCGACTGTTTTATTATTATTTTTTACTGAAGACTGTCCTTTTAAGATAGCTTGTTTTATATAGTCACATATCAGTGTAAGGCTTTTAATAGCATCATCATTGGCGGGAATAGGCCAAGTAATATCCGTAGGATCTGAGTTAGTATCAGTTATGCCGATGATTGGTATGTGAAGTTTTTTTGCCTCAAGAACTGCATTTTTTTCATCATGAACATCAATTACGAACATTGCTGCCGGCAGACCATTTAGGTCTTTGATACCACCGTATATATTATTTAATGAATCTATCTCGTCAGAGATTTTTTTAATTTCTAGCTTATTGTACTTATTAGCTAGTTCTCCAGAAGCAAGTTTAAGCTCTAACTCTTTAAGGTGTTTAATTCTTTTATCCATGGTAGGATGATTGGTTAACATACCACCTAACCAGCGTTCACTTACGAAGGGCATTTTAGTCTCCTTAGCAAGCTCATTAATAATTGACTTAGCTTGTTTTTTAGTTCCAACCAATAGTATTTGCTTATTAGCAGAAGTGAGTTTTTCAATTTCGTTTAAGGCATTCCCCAGATTTTCCTTAGTCTTAACTAAATCGATAATATGTGACCCATCTCTTTTACTATGAATATATGGAGCCATTTTAGGGTGCCATCGACTGGTTTTATGACCGAAGTGGGCTCCAGATTCCAAAAGCTGCTTTAAATCGACGTTATATGTACTGCCTGTTGACATTAGATTATTATCCTTTCACTTTGCTAGAGGTTACCTAACTTATCTTGTTAGGAGGAATAATTACCTCTGGCTGTTTATTAATTTAGTCTAAGTTTATCAAAAGAATCAGAAAAGTTCAAGATATGAGATATAATATTTTAAATGTCGCTACTGCTTTTAGTAATTGGAATCGTTTTGTTTATTGGTCTTGTTATTGTCCATGAATTTGGCCATTTTCTATCGGCTAGAAGAAATGGTGTAGAAGTAGAAGAGTTTGGAATATTTTTCCCGCCACGATTATTTAAGAAAAAAATGAAATCAGGATTTATTTTTTCAGTTAACTTATTGCCTCTGGGTGGTTTTGTAAAACTGAAAGGAGAGCATGATAGTGATACTGGTAAGGGTACTTTCGGCGCAGCCGGTTTGTGGGCTAAATCAAAAATTATGCTAGCCGGGGTATTTATGAATTTAGTTACTGCGTTGGTGCTTTTAACTATTATATCGCTTATTGGTATGCCTCAGCTGATACATAATCAGTTTCAGATTAAGTCCGACAGCAAGGTGTCGACTAGGAGTGTTTATATTACCTATGTCGATCCTAAGTCTCCAGCAGCAAAAGCAGGCCTCAAAATAAACGATCAAATCTTAGCAATTGGGCTTAAAAACCACAATCTTAACTACGTAAGTGACAATAGTGTATTACCTAAATTGACTAAGGAGTATGCAGGTCAAACAGTTGATATCCTTTACAAAAACACTGACTCAAAAATTAAAAAAACATCTACAACACTACTCTCCAGTCAAGTTGTTGAAAAATCCCAGATAGCTTATGAAAGGGCATATAACAAAGCTCAGGCATGTCAAGTTGTTCAACCTGCTAAAGGATATTTAGGTGTAATCCCAGTTTCATACCAGACCAATCGTTCGACTTGGTCAGCGCCGATTGTAGCGGTTGGTTTAAGCGTCCAGGCAACTCAACTTACATTTAAAGGGATTGGTAATGCTCTTTATGGACTTGGTAGTACAATAGTCGGATTTATTACAAATAATAAAGTTGCAAGACAAAACGGTGAATGCAGTGCGTCGTCTCAAGTTAATGGCCCTGTCGGAATATATTTTATATTAAAACAGAGTAGTGTAATGGGTTATCAGTTTCTATTGACTATTATTGCTTTGATTTCACTCACCTTAGCAATAATGAATATTCTTCCGATTCCAGCTTTAGATGGCGGTAGATT
>JAJYCU010000081.1 GCA_021778165.1 bacterium
GTGTGCTCTTTTGTGTCTCTCAATACCAAAGTTGAATGATTGGCAGACACATAAGCACCAACAATTATTACAGAAAGAACAGCTATACTGATAAGTACCTCTACTATGGTGTCGCCAGCAGTGTTTAAATATTTATTCATAAACAATTTATTCCATTATATAACTTTGTAAAAATAGTTGAATTACTACTTTTAGTAGAATTACCGATTATTAATTGAGCAGACTCAGATCCGTTGGTGCTATTTAAACAAATGCTTATTCCGCTGGGGGGGCTAATAGGTACAGCAGAACTAGTAATTTCGACATTATTATTTTCCCTGCATGCATACGAAGGCAATGGTTGACTATTGTTTTCGGTACACTGATCAGTTAACTGGTTAATATAGCTAACAGGTTCAACTCCTATTTGTGAGGCATAATCTATTGGAGTAGCGAAAGGTATGATGGGAATAATTCGTGAAAATTGAGATCCTGAGTTAAGTGAATTGCTTGAAGTATACTGATTGAAATTACTAAGAAGAAGAAACAGGTTTATGTTATTGGTTTGATTATTATTGTCGACAAAGGTAACTTTACTGATTGAGACACTTGCAGGTAAATTATAAGTTGTATACAGACTAGGGCTAGAGACAGGTAGAGATTCGCTTAATGATGTAGAGTTAGGCGCGCTTTGATTGAATCCAACAGTGTTATCTTTAAATGTATAGCCAAACACCGGGAAGATAAGTATTTTAGACAGGTTTGTGCTTGGGTTATTAACGAAATACAAGGCTGAGCCTAAATAACTACAATTTGGATTATCTGAAACCGGTGGACGGGCAGCTGAAGCTATAGTAAGTCTTGGTAGTGATGAAAAACAATAAAAACCTTGTGGTAGCTGATAATTCCCGTTCTCAGAATCATTGAAGTAAACCTGCAACTGACTTTTAATGTTACCAAGTGCCACATTAAATTGATCCTTTTGTTGTGTATCAATTAAATTTTTAAGCCCAAAAATGAATAGCATACCGCTGATAGCTATAAAAATCATCACTTCAACTAAAGTAAAACCGGATTTATTCATATCTATAACTTCTCAAGTAAGTATAGCATAAGGGTTATCAAACTTTACTCATGCAATTAGGTAATGATTTTTTGCCCAAACTAGTATATATCTACCGAATAATTGAATAATAACATAGGAAAATATTAAAAAAGGACCAAAAGGAATGGCACTTTTCACACTCAATCTCTTAAAAGATATTAGAAATAAACTAGTCAAACTGCCGATTAAAGAAGATAGGAAGATCAAGAGTATTGCATACCTAAAGTTACCCAACATAAAACCGAGTAAAAAACCAAGACGAATATCGCCTCCTCCGATCCATTTACCCGAAGATATGATATAGAGAAAATAAAATAACCCTCCTCCGATAAAAGTACTTATTATTAAGTTAAAAATACTAATATGGCCAATATTTAAAATTGTATAAACTATCCCGACAATAAATAATGAATAAATTATTTTAGTCGGTAAGATATACCATTTAAAATCGAGTATTATCAAACTAATTAAACCGTAAAATATTACAAGCAACAAAACTAGCGAAATCACACCCAGAGCATTAATAGTGTAAGGTAGAAATAGGACGTAAGAAACGGTTAAAACCGCTGAAAATACTTCAATTACAGGATATTGTAGGCTTATTTTTTTATGACAATAACGACACTTTCCTCTTAACATTAACCAGCTAATAACCGGGATTAAGTCATAGTAACTTAACTGATGGAAACAATGTGTGCACATCGACCTGCCACTTATAATCGACAGGTTTTTATTTTTAATTTTTGTGGGTAGATCTTTTATATCTATTTCATTATTTTCATAATAACGCCACGAGAAAGCGTTTATGAAACTGCCGATAGATAAACCCACTACTGCACTAAAGATTAGGTAAAAATTTCTCAATTAAACTTAAATATTAATTTAATATCTATTTTTTATTAACTAAGCCTGAACACAGTTGTTTGTACTGAACTGAAATCCTCCAGAGGTTTGAACTGGATAGAATATAGAGACTATTCTAGAACTTTGGCTGTTTCCGTCACAAGAATATCCTAAATCAATTTCAATATAATCGGAACCGGTTGAGGCAGTAGACCCAGTCACCACACTACCAGGGCTTGGTGAAGCTGGATTGAACTTAGCTGTTGAGGTATATATTGAGTCAGCTGACTGTATTTTAGCGACGGATGCAATGTCAGACGCACCGTTTGAAATCTTCAATTGAGAAGTTGCTTGGTTGTAGTACGATCCTGTACTTGGAACTGCTCCGCCGTTATTACTTTCATAATCGGTAATAGCTGCTGCTATGGCACTAGCATCCGATTTTATATTAGTGTTTACTGATGATCTCTGTAATGCAGGAACTGCTAAAAGAACTATCAAAAGTATTAAGCCGGCAATAGCTAACACAATCATAGTTTCAACTATTGTAAAGCCTTCCGTTTTTAAATTTTTTTTCATAAGATTGTAAATCCCCCCGTTAAATCTTTTTTTAATCGTATCATAAGCATTATAAAACAACAAGTAAAGTTAATGATTGTTACCGCAGTTCTATCCTCCACTCGAATTAATTGCCCCAGACCCCGCAAGACCGTATATCGGTAACAACACAGCAGCTACAATAACTAAAGCCATAAGACCAAGTAAAACCATCATGATTGGCTCAATAATACTTGATATATTCTTGATGGCTTGGTCTACCTCATTTTCATAGTAAGATGCTGTTTTATTTAGCATATCTTCCAAAGAACCGGATTGTTCTCCTATTTTCAACATATTAGGTACTAATGGTAGGAAATATGGATCACCAGTAAGTGCATCTCCGAGTGATTTACCGCCTTTTACCTTCTCAGCTGCCTTTGTAATCGATCTTTCGACTAACGTATTAACAACACTTTTTGAAGTTATATCTAAAACCTGAAGAAGTGGTACGCCGGCCGAAACCAAAGTAGCAGCTGTCCTTGAAAAACGAGCCATATATAATTTTCTAAATAGACTTCTAAAAGGTGGCATATCAATTTTTAAGGTATCGAAAAAAACTTTTCCGGATTTTGTTTTACGCCACATATTAGTAACTACGCCAATTACTATTACTATTACTGATACCAACCACCAGAACTTAGTTACGAACTTAGAGGCGTCAAGCAACAATCTAGTTTCAATAGGTAATGAGGCTCCTGGAAAACTAATATAAAGTAGTTGAACTTGTGGCAAAACTTTAACAAGCATAAATACAACAATTGCAATCATAATTAAAACAACTATTATTGGATACGTCATCGCTCCTCTAATTTTTGCAGATACGCTAGCATCTTTTTCTTGCTGTATAGCGATTCTTTCTAAAGCCTTATCAAGAGTACCGGAAGCTTCTCCGGCGGCTATCAAATTTATAAAAACCTTATTGAACGTCTCTGGAAAAGCGGAAAGTGCTCCAGCGAAAGATTGTCCGCCTTCTATATATGAGACTATTTTGGTTAATGTTGTTTTTAATGGTTTTGAGGTTGTTTGACTATTAACGCTTTCAAGAGCTTGTATTAAAGGAAGACCGGCGTTAATAAGAGTCGACAACTGTCTGGCAAATAAAACTCGATCTTTTGCCCTAACTCTATTCAAAAACTTAATTTTAGATAAAACAGAATTTTCTTCTTTTTTTATGCTAATAGGTGAAAGTCCTTGTTTAATAAGTAATGCAGCGACAGCTTTTTCATTTTGTGCCTCGACAGTTGATTTAACTAACTCACCTGTTTTGGCATTTCTTGCGCTGTAAGCATAGCTAATCATATGTTATTCCCTCATTAATCTATCGAGTTCGTCTAAATCGACTGCAAAATTACGAGCATCATCATATGTTATAGTACCCATTTTTATAAGATTAACAAGGGTTCTGTCCATAGATTGCATTCCAAATTCGGCACCGGTCTGGATAACAGCCTCAAGTTGATGAGATTTTCCTTCTCGGATTATATTTCTAACTGCTGGTGTAGCAATAAGAATTTCAGCTGCGGCAA
>JAJYCU010000082.1 GCA_021778165.1 bacterium
ACCGATAAACCCTTATGAGCAACTTGTTTAGCTATTTCTAACTTATTATCTTGTATAAAAGCTAATTCTACATCTTTAAATGGTTTTTGGAGATGTGCTAAATGATAAGCTAAAGCTTTGTCATCTATACGTTCTGAAATAGGTTTTAAAGTTTCTGACATTTTTTTTATTTATACTACTAATATATTACCATAATATAGCCTAAATAACAAGTATATTGTTAGAACATTACTTTGCTAATTAATTGAGTTGTAGTGAACTAATTATTCCTACTGTCTGATTACTAAATAATTGGTTAGTTTCAAAACTGTTAGAGACTGTTAATGGCGCAGTCGAACTACAACTTGAATCCTTACAACTAACAAACGAGATAATGATTAATGGGTTTAGTTTAGCGATATCAGTCTGTGGGATTACTTGGTTTTTAGTATAACCAAAATCACCTGTGATATAGACTGCATCCAAACCATTGCTAGCTGTCGTAGCTGGATATTGAACATAGGTTAGATAAGTTTGATTTCTTTGATACTGTGTTGGACTTTTATAGCTTAGTTTAGCTGAATTATCTATGGCAACTGAATAAGTCCCAAATGTAGTTGGAATAGTTGTTTGTTGATTAATTGTAATAACTACCCTGCCTTTTATATTCTGATTGGTGGTTTGTGGTAACTGACTAATTGGTGATGATATCGTTATTAGTCCGCTGTTATTATCGTTAACAATCCAGTTTGATGGGTAGGAAAAATCTAATGAGGAGGAGGTTGAGTTATAAGTTAACTGACTAATTTTAGTCTGAGACTTTGTCGGAGCATTGGTCTTAGTATTTGAATTTTTTATTTTTGGATGACTAAATAAACTAAACAAAACAACTACAACAATGATAAAAATTACCGCAAAAATAAAAAGAAATTTTTTAGATTTATTTTTGGGTGGTTTTTGACTAGGACTAAACTGATCAAAACGTTTTATGGGTATTTCTTTAATCTTTTCATCATCTAATGATGAATTCTCGAATTTTGGATTATATGATTTTAAATCCATCTCTAAAATTAATCATACCAAAAAATAATAAAATCAAATGTGATAAATTTCATTTTATTAAGCTTTTACTAAGGATTGAGCCGATTTATATCTCTTGGGAAAAGAATAGCTTCCTTGACGTTTGATAGACCAATTACTTTTTGAGTTAAACGGTCAATGCCAAAGCCAAAGCCACCATGGGGAGGTAGACCATACTTAAAAGCGGAGACGTAAGCTGAAAAACCAGGATCATCAGGATTAATATTGGCTTTTTTCATTTGTTCAACTAATTTTTCATAGCGGTGTTCTCGCTGAGGTACAGTTGAAATTTCAATACCTCTAAAAAGTAAATCAGCTGAACGAGCGACATCTTTTGTATCGTTTTTCATATGATAAAACTTCATTTTTTGAGCTGGTAATTCAGTGGCAAAAACTGCTTCACAACCTAATTTTTCTTTAGCGTAAGCACAGATCCATCTCTCTTCATCTGGCGTTAAATCAATCTCACTGGAGACATCAATTTTAGTTTCGGCTTGATACATTTGATGAATTTCAGCCATTGTAAATCTTGGGAAGGAATCCTTAATGACTAGTTCTGGTGCATTTAATTGTTTCAAGATAGTGGCTTGATCTTTATAGAGTTTGGTTAGAACGCTAAATAACATCGATTCAACTAACTTTAAAACATCTTCCTGCGACTCAATAAATCCCATTTCAACGTCAAGCATCGTCACTTCAGAGACGTGTCTAGTTGTAGCACTTAGTTCTGCTCTAAAAGCTGGACCTATTTCAAATACTCGCTCAAATACACCTACCATAATTTGTTTATACAGTTGAGGACTTTGAGCTAAGGAAGCTTCCTTGCCAAAATAATCTAATTTAAATAGCTCTGCCCCACCTTCAGCTGAACCACCGACTAGCTTTGGACTATTTATTTCCACAAAATCCTGCTCGGTTAAAAACTGCCTAATATAGTTCAGTAAGAATGCTCTGATTCGAAAGATATTTGCTTCATTTATATTACGAAGTCCAATTGCCCTGTTATCGAATAAAGTATCAAGATTATCTGGTTTATGGGAAAGTGGTTTATCAATTTCAATCGGTAGCTCTTCAGTTACTGATACAACTACTTCAACATTTACGTTATGTAGTTCATAGCCACCCGGTGCCCTTGGTTCAGTCTTAACTGTTCCATTAACTTTTAAGATAGTCCCGATCTGACAGCCACGTAATTTCTCAACTTCATCCTTGTTATTAATAACAGCTTGAATTAAGCCATGTCGATCACGAATATTAATGAATGTAATACCGCCAAGTAGCCTTTTTTTATGTAAAAAGCCTTCAACTAATATATTTTGGTCAACATACTGACCGATATCATTACTAAGTATTCTCATATTTATCCCGCTTTAAGACTATTTTAACATATCACGGGCCATTTTAAGCTTGGCGAAGTGATAATATGAAACTTAAAATTAAGCCAAGGTCGATGACACCAATAAGTTCCAAATCATTGTAGACTGGCAAAGCATAACTATTATCATTAATTAATCTGATAACTGCGTCATATAAACTATCGTTTTTATTTAACTTTTCCGAAACATGATCAATATAATTTTTAATACGTCCTTCGCTTTCAAGCCCCAATCGGTTTTTATTGATAAAACCAAGGATCTGATTATCGTTATCATAGACCGGTATATAGCTACCTTTAATCCGATGAATTTCATCAATTACTACTGGAGTCACTAAATCATCTGACTTAATAATTGGAAAATTACTAATTTTAATCATTAATTTACTGACAGGTTCCTTGCTCAGAGAAAGTAAATTAGATATTTGGACTAAATCTTCTTCTATAATACGATTGTCTTCTTGGGCCAACTGCTCTTTAACTAATTCAGTTAAATCATCTAAATCATATAGTCCACTGTGCTTTGGTTTGTTTTCAAAAAAAGCCAGTAGTTTAAGTGGTAAATATTTTTTAAACTTAGTTAAAAACTTAGCATACAGTCTCAAAAAAATTAATCCAACTTTCAAAATAAACTTATTTGGTTTTTTACCAATTAGAAAATAGCTAACGACTAAGTAACTAATTAAAGCGATGATTCCAAACCAAACTGGGACTGATCGGGCAATAATAACTAGTGAAATAGCTATTAGAATAATCAGCTTGATGATTATTAAGCCCTCTATCTCTGTTTTATAGGCAATACTTGGATAAATTCTAATGGCAAACGAATCATCTCTATTCATTCGTTTTTTGATTTCCCGAACTGGCAGATAATTTAAAGTTTTATAGATAAAAAATAGCAGAAGACAGCTAAGAAGTAATATAACTAAGACAATAATGCTAATCATGGTTTACCATAACTAGTTTATAATTTAATACTAAATAATCCTAGCCACAAGAATTTTAACTCTAGTAGACTAAGAACTTGCGCCAACTTTCATCATTGGTATAAACAGGCACATACTGTTCGCTATCATCGTAGTATTTTATTTTTATTGACATTTTTATCTCTCTTTTTTAATTTTTTCTTTTTCAGAAGCATTTTTTATGCTTATGATAATAACTTTAGTTTAAGTAAATATTTAGATTAAGTCAAATCATTGTACAGACTGACATTGTAAAATATTCTGCCTTAAATTATAGCTATTTTACTTGTCGGATACTTGAGTTTACTCTCATCTGTCACGAACTTAGATAATTATTGTTTTATTAAATATTAATAAATTTCTGCTTATAATTTATAGGAGCCAAACATGAAAGGGATAACATGAGCGTAATTAGTTTCTCAGTTGATGAAGGAACAAAAAAAGAACTCGAACAGTTAGCACAAGAAGAACATCGCTCAAAAAGTGATATTTTTCGCGATATGTATAAAACTTATATTTTTAACAAAACTCTTGCTAAAATACAGCGAATTGGAAAAGAAAAGTTTCTTGCTCTTGGTATAGAGTCCATAGA
>JAJYCU010000083.1 GCA_021778165.1 bacterium
AAAATAATATAATATAAAATAAAACAGATAGATAAGTCAGAATAGGAAATATTTGTTGATATATTTTTCCAACAAAAATAAGCATATTGATTTTTGATATATTATTATGATTTTTGATAGGTTCATTTGTTATTTTTGAAAATAAATTTAATGCGTTGTTGGTACCAGCGTTATTTGGTGGTAATGGGTTATATTGTTGAAAACCGGTAAAAAATGTGAAAGATTGTCCCATGGCAGTAATAAAAGGCTTGATATATTTTTTATTTAAAGGTGGATACATATTATCTGTGGAGTAAGTGCATTTTAATTTTCCTTCAGCACAAGCTTTATTGACCTGATTAGCTAGTGCGGAATAATAGCCCATAGCAGTTTGACCATTTTTATAATATCCGGCACTTTCAACAGAATACCTAAAAGCCCACATAAACCAGCCGCCAGCAATTTGACCAGGGTATTGAGGATAAACGGATGTAGATACATTAGTCCAAGCGGCACCAACACTACCATCTAAATATGGTTTTAGTTTTTGAAAAGCTGGGCTAACTTTATAAATAGCATTTCGACTTGCTGTTGAAACCGGTATGACTGGCATCCAAGTTCCGCTTTCTACACGTGTCAATGAGCTGTAAGCGGCTAAAAATTGAGGTGATTGAACTTCGACAACTGCCCTAACTCCATAATAATGATAATTAATCGCTGAAACTGTAAAAATCGATAACCACATTACCATAAATGGCAAAATAATAAGTACTAATTTTAATTTCCAATAATATATTTTTTGTTTTTCTAAGAAAATTATTAATGCAGTATAACCTATGATGCCAATAGTTATAGGTAATAACCATATTCCATCCTCTCTAGTGAGCCAAAAACAAGATAATATCAAACCAGCTAATAGTGATATTGTGATATTTTTCCAAATTTTTGAGTTTCTGTAGGAAAATAACATTATAAATAAACTGATAGTTAATAGTGTTAGTGACGGATAAATTCCGTTTCTAACTATTCGTGTAGCAGGTTCAACATCGGAAGAAATTGGATTAAAAATTAACAATAAACCTAAAACTGTAACAATTATATATTTTAATTTATTTGAATTCCTTACTTTGTTAAATGAATATAATAATGGATAGATACTTATTAAAAAAACAATACAGGCAATAATGTATAGAATTTGTTCTGACGTTAATAAAGGTATATGGGTAAAATTCATTAATGATAAATATATTGGATAGAACGGGCCTTTGATTAAAGTTACACTACTGTAATTTCCTAGCCAGTTTCCATGCATTATATTGTTAGCTAGATTAATAAATAATCGATCATCTTGTGCTGCATAACCAATAATAAAGAGATGTTGCCCGCTAGTTAAAAATAATTTAAATAAACTAGCAGTTATTAATATTAAATACATTAACCATTTCCAATTCAATATAGAAGAAATTGGTTTTAATGGATTGGGTTTTTGTAATAATTGATTGGTTTTAAACCTATTTTTAAATATCCATATAGCATGGCTGAGTCCAGTCTTAAAATAATTTTGTTTTGTGTTTCCAAGCCTTTGATGTTGGGATATTGAATATTCTGAGAATCGTATTTTATTATTTAACCTAGCATTAATTTTTATTTGAGGACTTAAGTTCCAATCTCCCATGGTTAGATTTAAATTATTTTTTATTTGTTTTTTAAAGACCCACATACCCGACAGGGCATCTTTAATTCTTATGCCATATAGTATCAAAATCTCATAGTTTAATAATTTAACTCCTATCTTCAACTTTAGAGGAATATCAGTACCGTCTTTAACGGGGTATCTATTACATGAAATAAAGTCTAAATTATTTTCAAGTAAGTAATTGATAATTTTATTAATATCTTTTATGGGATACGTGCTATCTCCATCAGTCCCAATTATTATGTCACTTTTTGCTTTTTTTATTCCTGTTATATGAGCATAACCATACCCAATACCGTTAATAGATCTATTGTCTTCTAAAACTATGACTTTCCCACCTATCGATTTAGCAACTTCGACGGTATTATCTGTAGATTTATTACTAATAACTATAATTTCATCAACATAATTAGGTATTTGATTTATTACTTGTTTTAGATGATTACCTTCATTCCTGCACGGTAAGCAAACAGTTACGGTTAAACCCTTAATCATATTATAGGTACTGCATTTTGACTAGCGTTTTTAAATATTCGTTTATACATAATGAAGTTTAGTATAAAAGACACACAAATACCAGAAAATTTTGCTAGCATATTAATAATCCAATGATGGCCTTCTAAATACGATATATGTTTCATGATATTAAGCGCTAAGTCAATTACTATTGATTGTATCAACCATACGTTAAATACGGTAACAATTATAAAATGTAATATAGTTTGACGTTTTTTCTTATTAGATTTAAAAACCAGCAGATGGTTTAAATAAAAACTAAGACACATAGAAATGCTAGTAGATAATATATTAGAAATTATAGGATTTATTAGTAATAAATTTGCGAATATAAAAAAGAAAATAATATCAACTAAAGTATTTATACTACCTACAACTAAAAATTTACTAAAGTATATATGTTTTTTGATTAAGTTTTTAAACATTTTATTTGATTAAACCGAACAGATATTTACCATATCCACTTTTTATTAATGATTCAGCGATCTTCTTAAGCTGCAATTTGTTAATGAATCCTTGCCTATATGCAATTTCTTCAATACAGCCAACTTTTATGCCATTTCTTTTTTCAATAACCCTAATATATTCCGTCGCATCATTCATTGAATCAAATGTTCCGGTATCAAGCCAGGCTGTACTTCGATCTAGTAGCTGAACCTTTAGCTTGTTTTGTTTCAGGTAGGCATTGTGTATTTCGGTTATTTCTATTTCTCCCCTAGGGCTTGGTTTAACATTTTTAGCAATTTCAATAACATTATTATCGAAAAAATAAAGACCAGGAATAGCATAATTAGATTTTGGTTTTAGTGGCTTTTCTTCAATAGAAAGTGCTTTCATATTTTTATCGAACTCGACAATCCCATATCTCTCAGGATCAGCAACTTGTTGGCCAAAAATAACACCACCATCTAAATCTTTCATTGCTTCTTTTACTTTATTGTCTAAATCATTGCCATAAAAAATGTTATCACCAAGAATCATAGCAACAGCATCTTTGCCAATAAAATCAGCACCAACAATATAGGCATCAGCCAGACCTTTTGGTTCTTCCTGTACTTTATAACTAAAGTTACAGCCTAAACGAGATCCATCACCAAGTAGATTTTTAAACCTAGGTATGTCGTGTGGAGTAGAGATTATAAGAATTTCTCTAATGCCGGCATTCATCAAAACACTGAGCGGATAGTAAATCATCGGCTTATCGTAGATTGGAATTAATTGTTTAGAAATAGCTAAAGTTATTGGGTATAATCTTGTGCCTGAGCCGCCAGCTAAAATAATGCCCTTCATTAGTTATTAGTATAACATTTAAGATTAGTTTAGGTTTATTAAATAGCTTAAATACCCTATAATTTAGCTTAATGATTGTATTAATTATTGCCGGTGGTTCTGGTACTAGGTTGTGGCCTTTATCAACCCCAGATTTTCCAAAACATCTCCTAAAACTAAATGGTGATGAAAATAGTTTATTACAAAACACCTATTTAAGAGCTAAAAGTTTGTCGAGCGATATTTTTATTGTGTCTGAGAGTAGTCATATCAAACATGTTAAAGACCAATTATCGGAAGTCCCAGAAACTAATTTTATTATTGAACCAGCCAGGAGAGGAACAGCCAGCTGTATCGCCTTAGCCTTAAGTAGGATTAAAGAAATTATAGGTAGCAGTGAACCAATAGCAATTATCGCCGCCGATCATTATGTACGTGACGTTGAAGGGTTTAAATATAGTTTTGAGCTAGCAG
>JAJYCU010000084.1 GCA_021778165.1 bacterium
TGATCAGAAATCCAGCGTACATAAATATATTTAAAATAAAACTAATAGTTTTAATGCTAACACCCCATTGACCAGGATTACTTGGGTTGTAAGAAATCTGGACAGTTTCACCTTTAGTAAATGAACAGATTGTACTTGATCCAAATGACGAATTAGTTGTGTATTGTTTTCCATTAACTGTAAAAGTTGCGATAGCAGAGCATGAGCTACTAGTTGACTGTGTTCCATTGGTGTTGGTAGTAGTAGTTGTTTGTGGTTGACCAACCGAAACGATGGTAGCAGTAGTTGTTGCAGTTAATTTGTTAATATTGGTTAATGTACCAAATATAACGGGTACGAAGACGAATATTATTCCAATAATAATCCCGACAATAGTACCAAAAATTCCGGGTCTTTTTTTACCACCAAAAGGATGCGGCATTCCGAAAAAACCATCAATTATAAGTAGACCACCTACTGCTTGTTCAGCGGCTGCGTAAGCTTCTGGATTTTGATTCTCGTATTGACCCAAAAAACTTTGGGCTTTATTTTTTAAATATGCTATTTTCATAATTTTTTTGTTCCTATAAATTACCTTGATAATATCAATAAATAACCATTACCGCAATATCAATATTAAGCCTAACTTTTTAGTGTGATAGACAGCTTATTGTATTAAATTAGACCAATTACTTGCTTTTTATTCAAAAACGATATATAATATGTTCCATGTCAGTAGAAAAAATTACTTTTCACGAAAGCAAAGAAATTGCTCGTTGGTATCTTGGATATGGCAAATTAACTTCTTTTGTTCTTGCTAGTTTTTTCTATGTAGGAGGTAAAAACGAAGAAAGACTTTTGAAGAAAAATCCTCAAGTTCAAAGTCTTGATGAGCCTTTATCTACTAGTCAAGAATCTTCTGCTAATTTAAACGTCAGTCATTCAGAGCTTGATTCTCAAAACACACCAGAAATAGAATAGAATTTTGTGATACATTAAACATATCTATCCCACGAGCTAGACTGTCCACTATGTAGTGAGTAAGTGCAATTATGGTTTCGTAGCCGTAGACCCATATACCAAGCAAGCTGTAGTACATGTAGCTACTAAGTCTTCATCCTTCCAAGCTAGATTAGCACTCCAGAAGGTATTAGATATCTTTGGTAAAGATATCTGTATCCTTAATGATAATGGCTCTGAGAACTTCGGTAAGGCTTTAGCTTATCTTAGAGACCAAAACATAACTCAATACTTCGCTAGACCACATACTCCAAAAGATAAACCTCACGTAGAGAACCTGATAGGTAAACTACAGCAAGAATGTCTTGATGAACATGGTGACGCTAACAGTTTAGAAGAACTACAAGAACAAGTTAATGAATGGGTTAATGATTACCACTTCTTTAGGCCTCATCAATCTTTAAACTACCAGACACCACAAGAATTTTGTGATACATTAAATATATCTATTCCACGAGCTAGACTGTCCACTATGTAGTGAGTAAGTGCATAAAAATTGACGGTGTTGTTAAAATATTATATAATTATTTAAATGTTATACCGACAATTTGGTGAAATAAAACCAGAAAAAGTTTCATATACAGAATGGCCGGAGGCAGTAGTTCGGCATTTTATTAATCAGAGCAGTAAAGGTACTCTTGCGCCTGATTTAGACTTAGACCAATTTAACGACACGTATGTTTTTGAGTCGCCTAACGGGAATCGTAGCTTCACTGCTTCGCATACAAAAAGTTATGGAGATGGGACTGTGCGTTTAGAAGAAATCATCTATCTAGCCGATTCAGATAAATTGGGTAATCTCATAGGATTTAGTCATGTCCGATTTGATTCAAAAAATGAACTTCCCTATTGGAAAAATAAACCCTTCGTCGGTAACACAGAAACTAGTAAAAGTTCTTTGAGAGTAGGTTTAGGATTTAGAAGATTATATTTGATGAATGAGATGACTTCATTGGTTTTTGGTTTGTCACTACATTCTGATATTTCTTATCACATAAAACCGGATGCTCAAAGGCTTTGGCAAAGGGCTATAGCATGTGGTGACGCCGAAGACTATATGCAAGGACAATTTACCAGATTTAAATTCTTATCAACTTCTGAAGTTGGTTTAGAATTACCTAATAACATCTAGCTTTCATCAATATTATTTTGGTTTAATATCTTAGTTTTTGTATTACAATCACTATATATTTGCTAAGCTAGACATCTATTAAAGTATTTTTCTACAGATGCAATAAGCTCCCAAATGGCATAATACTATTTTCGAAGTAGAAAATTTTATTAGCTTTGATAGATTTTCTACTGCTTGCATATTTATTATAAAATTATGTAAGATAATTATTATGCCAAGATACTATGGAGAAACTTTTGAAGGCAAAGAACCTTTGACTGATGAAAATGCTGCAGAACTTATAGTTTTTGAGGCTGAACAAATTCTATTTGATAAACACACTAAATCAGTACTTGAACATCGAACAAGAAGATTTGTTGCTGCAGCCGGGCCCATAGCTTTAGAATGCTCAATAATGCTTGGCTTCGCAATTGGTGGAATGTTTTTTTCTAGGACGTATATTCGAAAAAGATACTGGGATCAAATAGTCTATCGCAAGTATTGACATCGTAGAGTCCCTATATGGAAGATATAACCTAAATCCTAATACCCTAATTCAGCGTTTTGTTGCAGTAATAGAAATAATTATTATCTCTAACTTCTTTCTAAATCAATCATTCTAGCGCGTGGCATTAGGCTTAGAGTAAATAAATGACAGATGCAATCAGGTGTACTACATAAGAACCAAGCTGTAATTGCAGCAATAATTAGACTTAATATATTCTTAGGTTGGTCAATTAGTTCAATAATAAGTATATAATTAATGATTTTAATTAAACATAGACAATACTATTTAATGTAATTAAGATATAGTTAGCTGATGCATTTAGATATTAAATCTTATAAAAAAATATTAGATTGGATTAATATTAATCCTTCTTTAATATTTTTAATTTTAGGGTTAATATTCGGTATTATTTTTATCTTTAATTTGGCTCCATTAAATGGGACTGATGAATTTACTCATTTTCCAAGAGCATATCAAATAAGCGATGGAACTTTTTGGGAGACAAAATTATCTCAACAACAATATGGAGGATCACTACCCTCTAACATCAATAACATGATTAATGATTATCGAGACTTATCGCGTAAATCAACTGGCCAACAATTTAATTCCAGAGAAAATCAGTTAAATAGCCAATATATGTCTATCAATAATGTCGGAAAGAATAATTCGACCGCCATTTTTACCTCAGTTGTGACCTACCCGCCATGGGCCTATATCCCCAATATAGCTGGAATATGGTTAGCAAAATTATTTAGGCTCCCTTTAATTTGGTATGTTTATCTTGCGCGGTTAATCGGTTTGTTTGTCTGGATTGGATTAACTTATGGAGCTATTAGGATATTGCCGAAAGGAAAATGGTTTTTATTAACTATAGCTCTGCTACCGACATCGCTTTCTCAAGCAGCTACGGTTGGAGCTGATGGATTGTTAAATGGCCTATTTTGGATGTTAATCGCATTATTTATTGCTGTAGTTACTGATAAGAACAAATTAACTAAATTTAAACTTATTTTAATTCCGTTACTGTCAATTTTTGCTAGTGTTTTAAAAGTTGGTTATTGGTTAATTCCAATGATTTTCTTGACTATACCGGATAGTTATTTTCCGACAAAAACTATATCTAGAATTTGGAAGTTAATTTTGGTTGTAGGTACGGCTGTAGCTAGTATTTTGTTTGCTCTTCATAATGTTTAGA
>JAJYCU010000085.1 GCA_021778165.1 bacterium
TTATCTTTAAAAGAAGAAACTGGCGAAAACAGAGAGCTATGCTTGGTCGGAAGAAACGATTAAAATAAATTATGGTTACCGCGTGCAGATTATATTAATAATCATTCATTTTTTTTAAAATTTTATAATTGAATTCTGGGTTACTGCCTATAATTATTAACTTATAATTTTCAAGTAGCTTTATAGTTTGTTTAACTTTAAGATTATCGTGATCAACTAGTTTTTCTTCTTCCCCTGCCTTACCGTATTTACGCCATAAAGGCTTTGAGGGCAACCTTTTAATTAATTCTTTTTTACTTACATCCAATTTAATAATAATTTGTTTAGCTGATGGCAGAATTTCATTTAGTCTATTTATTAGATTTGTCTTAGTATCGATAGATTGCCATTTTATAAAAACTGCATCATTATCTTCAAGAAGTCTCGGTATTTCTTCCAATAATCGTTCTCTTTGATTAGATAATCTTACTCCAATTAGTCTAAGACTTTCTCTGCTCGCTACGATTTTTTTATTTTTAATATTAAGTTTTTCTTCCAGTTCAATTAGATTCCCGGATGCTAGCTTTTTAATAAAAGTTTCCTTTCCTGCTGCACTTTCTCCTAATACCCAATATATTTCTTTCATATAATAAATACATGATATCAAAGAACTTAGTAAATTATTATAAGTAGGTTTTCTTACTACAAAGAGAGTAAGCTATTTAGATCATTGGTCATTTGACCTAAAGTCTTGTATTGAATTGCGTGCATGCCGGTTTTACGTGCACCTTCGCAATAACTTTCTTTATCATCAATCATAACGCATTCATTCGGCCTAACTCCTAATTGATTAGCAGTCAATAAATATATTTCTTTTTGTGGTTTAATAAAACCAACTTTAAAAGACAATATAATTTCATCAAATAAAGATTTTCGATTATTGCCAATCATTTCATCTAGCCAGTCATCTCCAGCATTCGAAAGCATTGCTAATTTATAATTTGGCTTAAGGACGGTACGAATATATTCGAATAATTTTATATCGGGCACATTATTATCCATAATTCTACGAGTTTCGTCTAGAGTGACATTACTTAATTCTGAAACTTTTAATAAAAATGTCTGATAATCAATCCGACCCGAGTTCAAGGATTCTACTAATAGAAAAATTGATTTTTGACTTGCAAGATCATCAGCCAAATAATTATTTATGAAGATAGGTATACCATTAGATACCAAAACATCAAAACAGTCGAAGATTATAGCCTTAAACATTATTTGATTATATCAATTTATAAAAGTTAAATTAAAGTAGATCATTTTTTAAGGTATCTGTCGGCCAACTCTTGAGCAAGTTCTTTTCTGAGCTGCACTATTTTTTCAAACTGGCCATATTTATAACGGTCTCTTTGAAGCAGTGTTTTTTCAGATTCTAAAAATGATTCGTATGTATAATTTTCCTGTAGAGTAGTTCCGTTATTAGGTATATGAATTAGTAGTACCATAAGTTTATCGACTGCTCTAACAAAGATGGCTTCTGGGATTGTCTGTGACTCGTATGAAGTAATTAATCTAGTATAACTAGGTATATGGGAGTATTCTTCGAGTAGTTTATTTATCCCAGCTTTTTCGCGGTCTTCTTTTTTAGATAAATCAAGATTAGCTAAAGTATCGGTTGGAGTATCGCCAACATAAATTTCTATATCATCATGGAGGGTTGAATATCTTTCTACTAAGTTTTCATCAAGTTCTGGGTAAAGTAATACAGCAAGTTCAGGGGCTACTTTTGCTAGCATTAAGTTATGTTCGGCGATATTTTCAGGCCGACCACCAGGATGGATACATCGTGTACGATTGATATCAATTTGTTTACTTGCTAAAGCTCCCATCTGTAGAGCAATGTTAGCTTCAGCAGATAGATTCTTGCGCTTTGATGGGATGCTAAATAGAAATCTTTTGATATTTTTTTCCACTCTTTCAATTTATTATTAATATACTAACACTATATGATTTTGTAAATAAAGGCACATTGTAATTGCGTGAAATTTTACTTCTTATAATAATATTGTATAATAAATAAATGTCTCGTGATGTAAGTGGATTAGTTATTCGACCGAATTTTGCTGATGTGCTAAGTGGAGAATTTTTTATCGGGTCAGATAATATCGGTCCTCTTAGTTTGGGAATGTTATGTCTAGCTGCTTATTCTACTGGTATTGAAGCTAGAAATGTACATAATATAGATGAATTGAAATACTTATATTCTCCTACTTGGTCGCCTAAGGCCTGGCTTGAATTAGATGTTGCAAATGAAATAAATGATACTAATTTAGTAGGTAATAAATTATTAGATGGTCTTAAAATAATTAATAAAAAATCGAATTCTGTGTATTTATCGCTTTCGATTGAACAGCCCAAAAATCAAGATGATGAAATGCAACTTTTAGTTGGTGCTAAAACAATCAATCAGGATGAGTTATATTTACCTCTCGGTCTAGGTCAAGAGACTATTATGACCCGCCGAAAAGTTGCTGCTTTAGCCCAATTTTCATTTTATGATATCTCAATAAGCTAAGATACTAAATTGTTTGAAAATAATTTTTTAGTCGTTTTAGTTTAATATTGAAGGCGATTATAACTATCCTACCAATATACTTTTCAAGAGGTTATAGCTTGTAACTTTAATTCTTAATTTTCTTGGACTGAAAATATTAGTATATACAAATTAATTATAATATGATATTATAATATTTATGACAACATTAAATGAATTTAGTTATGGTGGTTGGACACCTTTTACTATAGATATTTGTCCAACTCGTTCGCAAGAAGAGATTCTTATTCTTGAACAGGCTCTTAAAGCCACTCCAAAAACAATAGCAGATGAAGCTGGGTTAATTGTTGCTAAAGAATATGAAATTACTGAAAGAGAGAATCTAACTAGTTTGGCTAGGCTCGGTATAAATGGTCTTGGTGCTTGGTAATAAAGTTTATATATAAACTTAATATCAAATATTAGTTCTGCGGTTTTTATAATACAGGTTGCAGTGATAAAGATAACTGTTTCTAAACAAAGATTATTAAAAAACTTTTTTGCTAATTAAAATTCACCTAGATTAATTGTTCATCTTTCTAATAATGCTAATAAATCTGTGTTATTCCTAAGTCTAATTTTTAGTAGAATTAGACTTTTCTAGATTCATTTTTTAAATATTAAAATCAAAAAATTCTATATATTAAGTTTTGACAGTTTTTCTGGAAGCAAACAGGACAATTATAAAATTAATTATTGTTAAATAGATAACAAAAGCATAATTTTGAAATACAAAAGATTTGATTGTTAATATGCTTAATGCAAAACCAAAAGTACTAATTGAGTATGCTATCCAACTTTCTGACTGAGGATATTTAAAGCATTTAATAATTGTTGGAATGGCTGCAAAAAAATCTGCAAGTAGTGAGAACAGAATAGCAATATTAGCATTTTTAGTGATTGCCCAAAGTATAATTCCTAAGAGAGCACCAATCATTAAATAGTAATCTTGGCGTTGAGATTTCCAGTATGATTTTTTATTCATATAAGAGGCTCCAAAGACTAATAATGGGGTGAACCCAGAAACAAATGTTACCCAAGATATGTCCTGGACACCTTGGGACTTTTGTGCAATAAAAGTAATCATTAGAAAAATTCCCCAAAGTAGCCAAGTAATCCTATTTGGTTTAGATTTCCCTATTATAGTCTCGTACAAGTAGTAAAAACCTCCAAGTGATGCGATGAATGCACCAATGATTGCAAATATTTGAGGAAGCATTAATAGATTTTAGCACGG
>JAJYCU010000086.1 GCA_021778165.1 bacterium
CCGTAAGTGAAGTTAAGCTTTTTGCAGACGGTGGTTCAAGAGGCAACCCTGGCCCCTCGTCGAGTGGTTACGTAATTATGACAAAAGAAGACGAAATTTTAGTAGATAAAGGCGTCTATCTTGGTATTACAACCAATAATCAGGCAGAGTACACGGCGCTTAAACTAGGATTAGAAGAATGCAAGAAGCTTGATTATAAAATTATCCATGTTTTTATGGACAGTTTGTTGGTAATAAACCAAATGAAGGGAATTTACAAAATTAAAAATCGGGATCTTTGGCCTATACACAATGCTATTAAGATTTTATCCAATGGCTTTAAAACAGTCACATTTCAGCATATACCGAGAGAATTGAACAAATTGGCTGATGCAGCAGTGAACAGAGCTTTAGATGAAAAAAACCTATAGCATAGTATAATAGTTTAAGAGCCAGATTATGAACTGATCACGTAGATAATACGAGGAAAGTCCGGGCAGCTAAGAGTAAGATAGTCGTTAACAACGACCGAGTGCAAACTCAGGGAAAGTGCCACAGAAACTAGACTACTTCTTTAGAAGTAAGGTGAAAAGTTATGGTTTTAAGATCATAATTTACATTGGTGACAATGTAAAAAGGTAAACCCTATCTGCTGCAAGGTGGTGAAAAAGGATTTTTATCCCAGTGACTCGCTGTTTTGCCTATAATCCGCTTGAGCTTATAAGTAATTATGAGCCTAGATAGATGATCAGATCATGAAAATGATTACAGAACCCGGCTTACAGTAATCTGGCTTTATTTTTTAATTGAATTAACTATTGCTGTAAACGCAGCTGGTTCGGAAACTGCAAGTTCAGCTAAAATCTTTCTATCTAAAATAATATTTTCTTTTTTAAGCCCGTTTATTAATTTAGAATAATTAGTTCCATTTAATTTTGCTCCGGCGCTTATTCTAATGTTCCATAATTGTCTAAAAGTACGCTTCTTATTTTTTCGGTCTCTAGTAGCGAACTGTAATCCTTTAACTACTGCCTGTCTACCTCTTCTTACACTTGCTCGATTAGAGTGAGTCATTCCCTTAGTTTGTTTTCTAATCTTAGCGTGTCTAGCGTGACTGGTTGTTCCTCGTTTAACTCTCATTATCTCATCCTCATATTAATTTTATAATCCAAGCTTTTTTTTGATGATCTTGGAGGTTGCATCAGTATAGGTCTTTAAACCATTGAGCGATCTTTTTCGAGAACCTGATTTTTTTTGTAAAAAATGGTTCTTATTTGGATGACCAACTCTAATTTTTCCGTTTTTTGAAACCCTGACTCTTTTTTTGGTTCCACTGTGAGTTTTAAGCTTCGGCATTTTTAGACTCCTTGTTACTATTACTTTTTCTAATCATAAAATTTAACTGCCTACCCATTAGTATTGGTTTTTGATCGATTATTACGCGACTATCAAAATATCCTATTATCTTATCTGCTAATTGAAAACCGATATCTTTATGAGCTTGCTCTCGGCCTTTATAGACTAAAGTAATTTTTACCTTATGTCCGATATCTAAAAACTTATCTATTTTTTTTAGTTTGATTAGTAAATCGTTATCACTAATTTTAAGACCAAGCCTCATTTGTTTGACGTCTAGTATTTTACTACTCTTTTTATTTTTTTGTAAAAGTTTAGTTTTTTGGTAATTAAATTTTCCCCAATCAACTATTTTTGCTACTGGTGGATTTGCTTCGGGGGAGATTTCAACCAAATCAAGTGATTTTTCACTCGCCAGTCTCAATGCTTCAGTTTTTGATAAAATACCAAGCTGACGACCCGTTTCGTCTATAACCCTTAATTCGTGTGCTCGAATGTCATGATTCAAGCGATTTTGTTTAAGTATAAAAATCTCCTATAAAATAATTACGTAGACTTATTTTAACAGATTGGGCTAAAATTTTCAAACAGTTTTTATTATTTTTATAATCAAAAATAATAAAATAACCCCCTAGCTTGTTACTGGGGGGCTATTTTAATTTTTTATAATTGTTTTGTATTTTAATTTTTTCTTTCTTAGATGAGAACAACGGCTTGCGAAAAACCGTTGTTCTTTTACTTCTTTTTGTTTTTGAGCACTTTATTTATTCAAGTGCTAAAGATATCTTATATAATCTCAAAAGAGTCGTCAATAACTTTTATGGTTATTTTGAATAAACCTGTGCATAACTTTTAATCGTATTATCTACTGGATAACTATTTTAAACTTAATAGAAGTTGGTTGACTATTTTGATCTCATGTAGTAGTATTGATGACAGGTAAGTAAAAACAAAAACAACAAAAAATCACTTACTAAAAACATGAAATTTCGTGGCATGTCGTTATCGCTTTAAATTGCCAATAACAGTTTGAAGCGGTCAGTCAATCGAGGACGATAAGCGCCAATTAATTAATTTATGGGGCGGATTTATCGTCCCGGTTTTTTATTATAAAGAATCTGATGTAAGATTTAGAAAATGATTATCCGAAAGAAATATAAATCCACTATTCTAGCCTTATTTATAGTGGGTGAACTAGTTTTTCTGATGTCTGTAAATCCCTTTACTTCACCAACATTTAATTTATTTGTGGGAATAGTTTTTGTAATCGCGGATTACTACTTAGTAGTCAACTATGTACTGTCTTATTTATCCAAGGAGTTCACTATAATAAAATCAAGAAAGAAAAAGTTGATCATTACATTAACTTCACTAGGCGGATTGCTAATAATGCTTGAATCACTCGGACAGCTAACTTTTAAAGATATAATTGTTATTATAGTGCTAGCTACTGCCATCTATTGGTATACCTGGTATATTGTTGATTACAGTAATCATTCCTAGTAATTGTTTAAATAAGATGATTTAAGAAGTATAATTAAGAAATTATGGATAATAAACCTGATTTAAATTTCGGCACAGTTTTACCGGCTCCAGCCGAAGTAAATGAAGATATAACTCCTGTCCAAAAAATATCCGAAGAGGTAAACTCTTCTATGATAAATAGTGAACAGCCCACCGATAATACGGTCAATGGAAGTAATAATCCCTCAGAATTTAAAATAGTAGACAATGACCTAATAGACAAAGAGTGGGTCGATAAAGTTAAGAAAATCTTAAACGAAACAAAGGGTAATCCATATCAGCAATCGGTTGAGGTTAACAGGTTAAAAATAGAGTTTTTGAAACAAAAGTATAACAAAATAATTAAGGCATAATAAATGACTACATTTATATATGTAATTTCGTCGCTGCTTGTAGTTTTTGCTATGGGTGGCTTTATAATTTTTTCACAATCCCGAAAAATATTCCGAGAACAAAAAAATTTAGAGCGAGGGCTTAAAACGGTATCTTTATATATTCATTTGCCTCCGCCTAGCGATGATATGGAAACAGGTGGTAGAGATGCTAGGGACGTAACTCAAGAGACTGTTTCTAAAGCAGAAACCGTCTATAATATACTTGCATCAACACTCCAAAAAGGCTTTAAATCCTCATATTATGGCCAAAGACACTTTTCATTTGAGATTGTTGGTACAAACGGTTATGTCTATTTCTATGCCAGTGTGCCGGTGGGTTTATTAGATGTAGTCAAGCAAGCAATTATTAGTGCTTATCCGACAGCTAGGCTTGAAGAGACGATTGATCACAATATTTTTAATCAAGTTGGAAAATCTACTGGTGTAATCGGTGGTGAGCTTGAGTTAAAAGAATCCTTTGCTTACCCTATAGCAACTTATCAAGAGATAAAACGTGATTCGATGGTTTCTTTACTTAATTCCTTATCTTCTTTAACTAAAGAAGATGGTGCT
>JAJYCU010000087.1 GCA_021778165.1 bacterium
CGCTCCGGCCACCAATCCAGCGATACCAGCTGTAAAGATTGCTATGTTGGAGGAAGTCGCTCCGGCTACACCAACTACTATTCCAGCAACGGATACGATACCGTCGTTAGCGCCAAGGACTGCAGCTCTAAGCGAGTTTGTTTTTAAAATCTTTTCCTGAGGTTCTTTTCCTGTCACGTCGTCTGTTTTAGCCATATGTTAGATAGTTTAGCAAATTTTTGTCCAATTCTTAAGTATTTCCTTAGCTAAAAAATCTAGACTGTCTTTAGGTCAAAGATTCAATAAAAAGATCTAGACTCTAAAATAAGAGGGGGTATAAATATGAAAATGCCATTTTTAAATCGAGATTATATGTCAGTTTTAGAACAAATTGCTGAAGACGGAAGAGACGATTTAGAGACATTGGAAGAGACACTTCGATATGATCGCAAAAAATTAAGACATATCATTAAAGGTTTGCAGCACAAAGGACTAGTAACAGTAAGATATGTATCGGGCTATGATACGTTAATTAGTTTAAGCACGAAAGGTAAAAGATTCTTGCGATCAATGTGGCCAGAGTCAATGCTTCCATTTGGTTACTGAGCTGATTTAAGAAAGACTGGTTTGGCAGGATCTTTGGTTATAGATGGATTATAGGTGTAACCATCTAGATTAAAATCTAAGATTTTATCAGGTGATTTAATTTTATTCTTAATTATCCATGAAGCCATTAAGCCCCGGGTCGTTTTGGTATTTATGATGATATTACGAATAACATCGTTTTTGTCCTTAAACAGGAATTGAGGAGAGATGATTACTGGGTTATGTTTTAAAGGTAAAATAGCCTTTGAGTATTCGAGTGGTAATAAATTGATAATCAGTTTTTCAGATTCAAGGATTGAACTAATCAATGGATGCCAGAATTTATCTAGCCTAGTAAATTGTTTTTTCTTAAGTCTATAACCCATTTCTAGTCTATAGGCTTTAATTTCGTCAAATGGATTTAAATAACCATACAGTCCGGATATAATGCCGAGATGTTCATTAGCATAGATGTAGTCTTTTTCTTGCCAAGTAATTTTTCGAAGACCTTTATAGATATCTCCAGAAAAATAATTTATAGAAGGTAGATAATTATTATTTTCGGAAAAGACTTCAATTTTCTGTTTAGTTTTCTCGGCCAAATCTAGAGATATTTTCATTATGTCTTGAATTTTCTTCAGGTTCATAGTCACGAGATGTTGATTGATTTCGTTGGCCTGCTGGTAAAATCTTGGTCGAGTAGTTCTTAAATTAATATCTGCTTTATCTTGAACAAAGTTCATCGACTTTGAAGTGGAAATCAAAACTTTCATTGTTATATTCTATCCTAATTTCTCAAACGAAATGCCAACTTATTAATCCTAATATTAAAATACCAGTATAAACCTGGAATGTATCTATATGTTAGTGTGTAGCTAACCATTTTAACTATTGACAAATAGTAGTATTATTATTTTTGTAAGGTCAAATAATTAAAAAGGAGATAAAGATGACTTTTTTAGAATTCATGAACGGTCATGAAGGTAAAGCCCTTCGAAACGTATTAGGGGTATTACTAGTCGGTTTAGGATTTATAATGCATTTCCATAATAATTATTGGTACATTGTATCGGTGATCGGTTTAGTGCCAATTATGGGTGCAACTTTTGATTTCTGTGTTTTTAGCGTTTTTTCTAGAGAGTAAGAATAAACTAAAATTTTATTAAGACAGTTCTAGGACATTTCTCTGAATGTCTGTTTGCTAGTTTAATTTTTAAAAATGCCACGATATATTTTATTGTCAAAAACTGATTATTTTAAAGATCTGATTATCCAGGTCAAAAATCTTAAAAAAAATGATCATCTTTCACTTATGACAATGACTATTGATCATCATTCTACTTTAGTTGCGACGCTGTTTTATGAAATCCAAAAATCGCTCCGAAGAGGAGCTAAGATTCTTATTTTGATAGATTCATACGAATACCTTATTTCTAATAAACAAAGAGGCATCGGCCCGCTATTTTATAGTAAAAAATTAGATGGACCTTTGAGTAGTCGTTACTACCAGCTATTCAATAATTGGATTAATGAATTGACAGATGATGGTGCGAGAGTTGAGATTATAAATAAACCAAGTCGGATTCTATCTTCGTTTGTCAGAGGTAGAAGCCATATTAAATTAGCCGTTTTAGACCACGTTACTTACTTAGGTGGAGTTAATTTAACGGATGATGGACATGAAGATTATATGGTTAAAATCAATGATCTTAATCTATCCAACGATCTTTTTGAAATTATTGAGGAAATAGCTCAAGTAGGACATGTTAAGCAGGCGCTTAAATCAAACCTGATATTAAATTTAACCCAAGATTCTATAATAATTGATCGTGGTCAAATGAATAGTTCCATCATCCTTAGTCAAGCTATTGATTTAATAGCTAATGCCGATCGAGAAATTATTTTTACCTGTCAATTTTTCCCTGATGATTCAACCTTTAGTGCGCTGAAAAGTGCCGCCCGGCGAGGGGTAAAAACTAAAATTATTTTCAACCATCACTCTAAACATTATTTTCCGCTGTCGACAATTCAATTTATGATGTTCATGGCAAATCGAATATTGTTGCCGAAAAATTTGAAATTAGTCAGACGGTTAAAGTCACAAAATTATCTACACTCTAAAATCTTGTTGACCGATAAAACACTTATGATTGGCAGTCATAATCTGGTTGGAGCTGGCGTGAAGTATGCTACTGCCGAGGTTACTCTTAAGAGCAATGATAGTGATTTGTTAAACCAAATCAGGTCAATCTACGGCTAGCAATGATAATAAAAATATGTTATAATAATGTTATGTCAAAAAACGAAGAATATGTTCCAGGGTTAGTCGAATGGGGACGTGGAGTTTCCAGGGAAATTCTTGAAGATATCGGTTATGTTATCCCTGACGGACGACAGAATATTGGCCGAATCGCTATGAAAGGTGAGACTAATTTTCCAGTCGGACTTAATTTTTTTCCAGAATCACAAGGAGAGAAACAAATTGCCCAGAGCGGTATTAATCAAGAATTTAATCGAGTTAATACAAAACCTATTGGTGCCAAGGTTAGAATTAGAACGGTTGTATACGAGGCATTCGAAAGAGTTAACACCGGTAAAATAAATTTTGAGAATTTTGAGCATGAATTACAGGATAATGTTAGTTCTGATGACATCAGGCAAAACAACTTCGTTCAAGAACAAATTAGTCGATTCATTGTTCTAGAGAAAATTTACTCTAATTTAGAGAAAGATCAAAAACTCCCTAAATTTGAAAAAATTAGATCTGAATCTAATAAACTTTTAGACGAAGGTTTTGACTCTATGAGTGATGATCAACTAAAATCTTATTACTTGAAAACAAAAGAAAATATCTGGAATCGATATGAATTTTGGAGTAAACAACTAGAGCTTGCTAAGGGTCATTATTTAGCCAGAGATTATATTAAATAGTTTCGGTGCTATAATGTCTAGATTATATGGTCAAGAAATCTCCTAGCGAAAACAGTATTCCCAATCATATCGGTCTGATATTGGACGGAAATAGACGATGGGCTAAAGAGCATCATTTAACTGTTGCTGAAGGCCACCGTGAGGGCTATCAGAACCTAAAGACCATAGCCCAAGCAGCTATTAAGCACGGTGTTAGATATGTTTCTGCCTACGTATTTTCGACGGAAAATTGGAACCGGGAAAAACAAGAAGTAAAAGATATCATGAAACTTTTAAAATGGGTATTATCCCATGAGATAA
>JAJYCU010000088.1 GCA_021778165.1 bacterium
AAAAGGAGAACCTCATGAAATTAGCAGTTGTAGTTGGATCAACAAGACAGGGAAGACAATCAGATAAAGTTGCAAAGTGGGTGGCTAATATTGCTGCTAAAAACGATGTTTCTGCTGAAATAGTTGATTTAAAAGATTATGAAATGCCTTTTTTTGATGAAGCAATTTCACCAAGGTATAACCCAGACCGAAAACCAAGTCAAATAGTACAAGTATGGTTGGATAAGATTAACGAATTTGATGCTTATATTTTTGTTACACCTGAATATAATCATTCAATGCCAGCTGTACTTAAAAATGCTTTAGATTATCTAACGAATGAACTTTATAGAAAACCTACTGCTGTTGTTTCCCATGGGACAGTAGGAGGAGTAAGAGCGGCTACTGATCTAAAAGAAGTGTTATCTGAATGCCAATCAGTTGTAATGGCTAAATCCGCTCAACTAATTAACGTTGCTATGACTAATGCTGTTGATGATGAAGGAAATTTGTCAGCTGAACTTGAGGCTAATCCTTATGGACCTAATGCTCAACTTGAAACTTTACTCAAAGAGATTGTTTGGTATTCTAACGCCTTAACTGCCGCTAAGTAATTTAATTTTAATTTAAGCCGTATCCAGATATAATACATATAAATAAATGGCAGATATATCTACTGAATCTAAATTGCTTTGGCTTGACTTAGAAATGACTGGTTTAAATCCAGATACTGATTTAATACTTGAAGTAGCCTTAATTTTAACTGATTTTGATTTTTCTCCTATAGTTTCCTATGAAGCTATTGTTAAACACGACATTGCTAAAGTTAAAGAATTGATTAGCGAAAATGATTGGTATCAAAAATTTCCGATTAATTTAGAAAAATTTACTTCTGAAAATAAAGAATCTGTTTATTCTAATCTAATAGAAGAAAATATATTAACTCTAATTGATCAACACGCAAAAGATCAAGTTGTTTATATTGCTGGAAATTCTATTTATTCAGACCGTAAATTCATTGCAAAGTTCTGGCCTTTACTAGATAAACGACTTCACTATAGGCTTTTAGATGTTAGTTCGTTCAAGATAATTATGGCTGAAAAATATAAACTAGAGTTTGAGAAAAATAATCAGCATAGGGCGATGAGCGATATTGAAAATTCAATAGCAGAATTGAAGTATTACTTAACTAAATTTAAGAATATTTAAATGATAAATTCAATAAACCTAGAATTCTTAACAGATTTTATTCAAAGCTTAGGTGACACATCATCATCTAAACCATTCTCAGATTATCAAACAGTTTTTTATGTTGATAAAAAAATGTTTGCCTTGCTCGATTTCAGTAAAGATCCTCTAAAACTTAGTTTACTTTGTGATAAAAAATTGGCAGGCGTATTAAAAGAAAAATATGAAGAAGTAGTAGATGGCATTAATCTTAATTCAGAAAATTGGATATCAATTATTATTACTGGTCAATTAAACGCTGAAGAAATTAAAGACCTTATCCGTCATAGTTATCAACAGGCCATAATAGAATAATAATTAAAGTATTTTAATTAACTGAGTATTTTGCGCGTAAAACTGAGATAATAATTTTTTGCCATTGATGCCAGTAGACAATTTAAAAGTTGTGTTTAGTGATTGTTGGTAATAATTTAATTGGCTTAGTAGTTCTTGTTGAAATACAGTATTAAAATTTCCATTGCCATAAGCCGCAACTAAAGCATTGTCGACGGAAGTATTAAGTCCAAGATTTACGGTGCTCTGACTTAGAGAGTAACCATTTTGTTTAAGATATGCTAATAGTTGTTGCTCCTGAGAATTTATAACTAAATTAATTGTGCTATTGGAATTAGTTAAGTCATATCCTAAATTAACACCTGTTAAAGTGCTTGTACCGGGTTCCGATGTTAAATGGACAATTTCTTGTTCAATTTGAATAGTTCTAGTATACGAGTTAATATCAATAGCTGGTTTTCCGGCGAATATACTATTTATTACCGCAAAGATTATTATAAAAAATATTAAACCCACAGATAATAATATGAATAATTGGCGTTTATTAGAAAAATTAAATATTGGGTTTTTAGATTTGGAATTATTTAATATAAAATCATAAGGATTGCTATTTAAATTGTTTATGTTATTTTGATCCATTATATCTATTATTTAACCATAAAAACTATTTGATATATAGAGTTTAATTAATATTTGGTAAAAAAACCAAAGGAATGTTAATTACTAGTGTAATTAGAATTGACAAGATAATCATTTTTATAGATTTCTTTCTATCTTTATACCTTGATATTAGGGATTTTATAATGCTTGATTTCTTACTATCTTGTTTGGAATTTTCTTCACCTTTTAAGCCATAAAATACGCAGAATTTTTGCTGAGTTTGGAATAGATTTAAAATCATTAAAAATATTGGTACAGTTAAGATTAACCGAATGTAGTGATTTGAAAAAAATATAAGCAAGATAATAAGTAAAATTATAGAAATTACTAAACTTAAAACAGCCATTCGGAATCTTAATTCGACTTCATAGGAATTAATATTGCATTTTCCTGGTATATAATCGTTATTTTTCATTTCATACTTTTTGTGTTTATCTATCTAATATAGTTTATCATTAGTTTATAAATATATTAACATTACATCAATGGACATAATTGAAGAGATAAAGCAGAGAATAAATATAGAGGATTTAGTTGGGGAGTATATCCATTTAACTAGAGCTGGTAGAAATTGGCGTGGTCTGAGTCCCTTTAATAATGAAAAAACGCCGAGTTTTATTGTTAGCCCTGAAAAACAAATATGGCATGACTTTAGCTCTGGGAAGGGTGGAAATATCTACTCGTTTATTATGGAAATGGAAGGCTTAGATTTTAAAGAAGCTTTAAGATTATTGGCAAGTCGGGTTGGGTTAGAGGCTGAATTAAATAAAAATAGTTCTAAGGTTAAAACAAACGATATAAATAAAGAACGACTTTATGAAGTTTTGGAATTATCGACAAAATTTTATCAGGTTCAGTTTAAGAATAATAAAATAGCGTTAGAATATATTTTTAATAATCGAAAATTTTCTAAAAAAACAGCCGTAGAATGGAAATTTGGCTATTCGCCAAATTCAGGCCACGCTTTGCAAGATTTTTTAACTAAAAAAAATTTTAGTTTAAATGAAATTAAATTGGCTGGTCTTATTAGTTCAAATTCTCGAACCAATAACGACATGTTTCGTGGAAGGTTAATTATTCCTCTTCAAGACCAGCAGGGTAAGGTAATAGGGTTTACTGCTAGAATACTTGATAATCAAACAAATATCGCTAAATATATTAACACTCCTCAAACTGTTTTATATGACAAAAGTAGACATGTATTCGGGCTTAATTTAGCTAAGGAAACAATCAGAAAACTTAACTATGCTGTTATTGTTGAAGGTAACTTAGATGTTATAAGCTCACATCAAAGTGGAGTTACAAATGTAGTTGCAACTGCCGGTACTGCAATTACTAGTTACCATCTAAAGATTTTAGCCAGATTTACTAGTGATATTAGATTAGCATTTGATTCCGATAAAGCCGGGTTAGAGGCAACTGAAAGAGCCATAATTTTAGCTTCTAAGTTGAATATAAATCTAAGTATTATAAGTATCAATGATAGTAAGGACCCAGATGATTTAATTAAAAAAGACCCTGGTCTTTGGGTTAAGGCTATTGAAAACCATCAATATGCCTTAGATTGGTTAATTAGGATCGGA
>JAJYCU010000089.1 GCA_021778165.1 bacterium
TACTAAATAGTCCACTGGAAATATAACCAAAATTATTATTCAATTTATTTTCAACTATACCGCCAATAACTCCTCCTAGTATTGAGACGATAAAAAAAATTACTAGAACAACCAGAAATTTAATTTTTTTTGTATCATCAATAATCTTGGGTAGACTAGGAATACGTATGATAATTTGCCTAGGATTCACTTTTTTATCCTTAAATACATTTTTCGAAGATACACTATACTCTTTTTGGTTTTTATCACCCATAGACATTTAGACCCCTTTCTGCTACATAAAGCTGTGGTATTGTTCTAAACTATTCTATTGGTCCAACCTGAGAAAAAACTAATAATTATTATTAATACAAAAAGCAGAAATAAAAATTGGAGTCGGATGTATTTATTTAATTTATTAAAGTGATCAAAGTAATATATTGAGCCTATGGAATAGCTGATTATTGTTAAAATTAAGGCTGGTTGAGATATAAATTTATAATATATTAACCAATGTCCTAGAATCCACGCTAGCGATGATGCAAAATAAGCCCAAAAAAAAGATAACATTTTAGAGTACATCTCGTTGAAACTATCAAAGAAATGACGGGCTGAGATGTAAGCGACTAAAGCAGTTAATAATGTTAGTCCCCAAATCGGGCCAGAATCCCAGGATACATATATGGCGGTTAATCCAAGGAACTGACCAACAAAAGATTGTACTGAGGTCGCTAATTGTCCAGAGGTCGGTTTTATAACCACTATCCAGAAGATATAACCAACAACCATGCCAATCTTCAAAAATAAATTAGTCGAAACATCCATAAAGATAGCCCAAGATATACCAACCATTATATCTAGTGCATTTGCCTGAATATTAGCAGCCCAAAACCTAGGCTTAACCGCAAACATTCTCCACTTACTGAGTAGTATTAAAATAAATGCTAGCTGAATAAAATTTAGATTAACTAGTACGAATACTAAAATCGGTAATAGTAGCTGAAGAAATAGGTGAAATATTTGAGAAAAACCTCTGATTGGTTTAAATCTATTAACAATAGCCATCCCTACATTTTACCAAATCAGACCGATATTAATTAATTCTTTTAAAATTATCTACTTGAACTTATCATTAATCTCAATTATTTGGTATAATTATTTATTGTAATGTTTAAAATAAAACTTAATAAAGCGAACAGTAATGGAAGTATTTTTTCCATGGTTTTACTCTTAATAGCTGCTGCACTCATCGCATTGATGATTATTACATTTGTTTTCAGATCATATAGGGTTGATGGACAAAGTATGGAAAACACCCTTCAAAACAATAATATGCTCATCGTTTGGAAAGTACCTAGGACTTGGTCAATGATTACAGGCCATCAATATGTTCCCAAAAGAGGGTCAATTATTGTATTCAATGAAAGTAACCTTCTAAGTTGTGGTCAATTTGGAACAAAACAGTTAATTAAAAGAGTTATAGGGTTGCCTGGAGATAGAATAACTATAAAGAACAACCATTACGAAGTATATAATAACTTACACCCTTCTGGTTTTAATCCTGACAAATCCTCTGGATATAATGGATCTATTTTTCCTCCTACATATGGCAATACAGACGTGACTTTAGCTAATAATCAGGTGTTTGTTTCAGGTGATAATCGCACTGAATCATGCGATTCAAGAATTTTTGGTCCAATTAATACCAACCAAATAATCGGCCAATTGGTGATAAGATTTTACCCCTTCAATCAACTAAGTCTATTTTAATTTAAAGTTTAACCAATACTATCAATAATTGATTTAAGCTCTTCGTTAGTCTTAAACCTAATTTCTAAAAATCCGCCTTTTGCCATTCTTTTAATTGATACCTCGGTTTTTAATTTCTTAGAAAGCTGTTTGGTCTCTGGAGTATTAGTTAGTACCCGGCTTTTTGCTTTCGAATGCTTATCAGCGCCTTCATTTTTTAAAGATACAACGTAACTTTCAGCCTGTCTAACTGACCAACCGAACTTTAATATAGACCTGAGTAAGTTTTCTTGATCTCTAACGGAGTCTTTTAATGCTAATATTGCTCTGGCGTGGCCCTCTGATATATTTCCAATTTTTAATGCATCTTTAGCAAAATCTGGTAAATTCAATAATCTAACGGTGTTATTTATAGTTGAACTAGCTTTGCCTAATCTTTTAGATATTTCTTCATAGCTCACCGAAAACTCTTCGTGCAGCCTCGTAATAGACAGTGCTTGTTCAATTGGACTTAAGTCAACTCTTTGGACATTTTCAATTAATGCTATCTCAGCTTTCTCAATTTCTTGAAGGGTTCTGATTACAACGGGTATGGTTTGAAGACCAATTAATTTTGCGGCGCGCCATCTTCTTTCTCCTGCTATAATCTGATATTTGTTTTCAGGCAATGGACTGACGATTAAAGGCACTATAACCCCATAAACCGATATCGATTTCGACAATTCTTTAATTTTATCTTCATCGAATAATGTTCGAGGTTGTTTTTCTCTAGGTACGATACTACCTAAAGATATTTTTTTAATGTGCTCATCTGCATTAATTATTAAATCTTTATTGAAATCAGGGGAAATAAGCGATTCAAAACCCCTTCCAAGACCTTTTTTTATTTTTTTATTAACCATAACTTTATTATATATCACAATCTTCTATATATTTTTTATCTTCTCAATTACTTCTTTGGAAAAATTTTTGTATGCCTTGGCTCCCTTACTCCATTTGTCATACTCGAATATGGTTAAACCGTGGCTTGGAGCTTCTGCTAATCTTATATTTCTTGGAATAACAGATTTAAATATTTTGTCTCCGAAATATTTATTAACCTCGTCCTTTACTTGTTGATTTAATGTAGTCCTCTTATCATATAAAGTCATTAAAACCCCTAAGATTTCAAGTTCGGGATTAATGCTTGCCTTAATATTAGAGAAAGTATCGAGTAGCTGAGATAATCCTTCGAGTGCATAGTATTCTGCCTGAACCGGGATAATCATATAATTGGACGCTGTGAGGCTATTGACGGTTAATATACCTAGAGACGGGGGGCAATCAATTACTACATAGTCAAACTCACCCTGAATACTAGCGAGTTTTTGTTTCAGTATAAAACTTCGATTATCGTTTTCAGCCAACACGCCATCAATGCCTATTAAATCAAGACTACTTGGAAGAATAAATAATTTTGCGACACTAGTTTTTTTAACTAATTGATTAATCTCTATGCCACTTATAAAAATTGAATTTGACTCAGTATATTTTTCTACCCCAAGACCACTGCCGGCATTTCCTTGAGGGTCCAGATCAATTATTAATGTTTTTGAAAATTGACTTAGTTGATAAGCAAGATTAACGGCAGTAGTAGTTTTTCCAACTCCACCTTTTTGATTAACTACAGAAATCACAATCATACTTTATAGTATAACACCTCAAAAAAACAAAACTATAGCTTAAACTAGCTTTATAGTACTAGCTTTTAAATCATTTTTGATTTTTTTTGATTATCGTATATCATATCTAAATGGAACCTAGAACCAACCCAAGTAACTCTCAGAACAACGCCCAGTCTACGATAAAAACCAGCTATACTCCTAAAAAAATAACTGTAAAAACTAAAGGCATGCGCTTTCTAATATTCTCTAACTATCTGTACATTGTAGTCACGCTAGGGATAATCTTCGGCATGTACGTTATGTACAAACAATTACAAAATATTAATCACTATTTATCACAA
>JAJYCU010000090.1 GCA_021778165.1 bacterium
AATCAATAAACTCTGGTTGCATCGCCTCGTATAGAGCTACAGCCTTAGCGGCAATAATATGATCATGTGGACCTCCCTGCATACCGGGGAATACTGCTCGATCAATCAAGCTTGGAATATTTTCTATTAACTTGTCTGTCGTCATTAGACTATTACCAACATTACCTTTGGATAAAATCATACCTCCACGAGGTCCCCTAAGCGTTTTGTGATTAGTTGTAGTCATAACATGAAATCCATAATCAAATGGGTTTTTAGCTACTCCAGCGGCTATTAAACCGGCTATATGAGCGATATCAGCCATCAATAAAGCATTTACTTCATGCCCTATACTTGCAACTTTTTCGTAATCAAACTCTCTCGGATATGAGCTATAACCAACTAAAATAATTTTCGGTTTATTTTTGAATGCTTGTTCCCTAAGTTCATCGTAATCAATTTCACCCGTTTGAATGTTTTTCATTTTATACCTGACGAAATTATATAAGTGCGCCGACCTTGTAACTGGTGAACCATGGGTTAAATGACCACCATGACTAAGATCCATGGCCATAACAGTATCTCCTGGGTTTAACCAAGCAGTATAAACAGCTTCGTTTGCAGCTGCACCCGAATGAGGTTGCACATTAGCATGGTCGGCTTTAAATAATTGTTTAGCACGACTAATAGCTAAAAGTTCAATTTGATCAATAAATTCCTGGCCACCGTAATATCGTTTACCGGGATAACCCTCGGAATATTTATTAGTTAAAATACTACCCATTGCATCTAAGACTTGGCGGCTAACATAATTCTCTGAAGGAATTAATTCTAAGCCTTCTCTTTGACGATTAGACTCTAGCTCAATTAATTTTTTTATTTCCTGATCAATCATATCTCAATCTATTTTAACTTATTTATAGTTTAATCAAATCTTTTTATATTCTGTTGCAGACATAAAATTTGAATTTTTACATCAAGTCGTCACTATTTATGCAAATATACCAATCTATTTGAAATTTGATATAATCTATTAATAGATTTGCGGGTGTGGTATAACGGTCATTATCCCAGTTTTCCAAACTGGTGACGCGAGTTCGACTCTCGCCACCCGCACCACAGTATATTAGTTATTTTTGAGAGATATCTCTAAGCTTGTTAATTGACCAATATTCATAAAGTTAAATCCTGGGTTTAACTGTTTATTTTGAATAATCGTAAAATTACCTTCTGAATTTTGGCTTAATCTAAAATTAGCCGACATTAAAACTTTATTCAAACTATTGTCTGAATTATTAAGTTGAAGTGGACTAGTTACAAAATACAATCCTAAAGTAAAAAATAAAAATAAAAATAAAAATGGGGTAAGATGGGTCTTGATGTTTTTGTAAATTAATTTTTCCATATCCAAGAACTCTCTAAGGAATTTAAGTTTACATTAGGGTGCGTGTCGGCATAAATAATATCAAAGAAATTATTTGTAGTTGAAGGATGGTAGACACCCTCTTCTATAATCGATGAATTATTAGAATTACTATTCGCAGTGACTTCAAAAGCTAAATTGCCTGAAAAATTAGTTAATTTCGTATTACTAATCGTAAAACCGACTAAATTTTGATTTACATCTTTTAAGATAATCGGTTTGATTAGACTTAGAAAATTCTGACTCGTTAAAGATGAATCATTTAATGCAAGGACTTTATAGAAAACTGTGGAATTAGATAAATTACTGCCATTATAGGCCTCAATTGAACAACCGCCATTATTACTTGAAACATACAATTGGATAGGAAAATTAAAACTATAACAGCTAGTGTTAACACTAGAGCTAATTAAATAATTACTAGATATTGGTTTTGAGCTTACCTGATTCTTCTTATAATTTGAGTAATTATAAGAGATTAATCCGACAGCTGAAATAATTAATAAAGATGCTAGTACTAACCCAAAAATTTTATGAATAATATGACGTTTTTTCGAGATAAAACTGGCGCTAATTATACCGATTAAACCAGCTAATAGTCCATATAGTGGAGAAACAAAAAGCACAACTATTACACCTACGAAAAAACTGAAATAACTAAAATAGATTGAAATATTAATTTTCGGAATACTTTTTAGATGAGCATATTCTGGTAAGGATTTCTCAGGGAAAAGACCACTATTCAAGTTCGTAACTGTCGGTAACGTTTTTAAATTAATTCCACAATTACCACAAAAATACTCATCATCTTCTATTTCTGAATTACAATTTTTACAATACATTTTTTTATTTTATTTATATACATTTAATTTAAGCATGGTACCCACAATTTGTACAATAAAGCTTGTGTGAACTATTTTTATTACCACAATGCCGGCAAAAATTATTAATTCCGACTTCCGACAAGCCCTGTAATTGATCTAATTCAGTTGCTCTAAAATACAGTAAAAACATGTTTAGACTAAGTAAGACAGTTATAATTATTGAGACTAACGTTAATAAAGTATTCCCTGAAGAAAGTCCAAAATCATAAAGTGCGTGAAGAATAATTACTAATACTAAGCTATTTAATACAGGCCTAAAAGATCCGCCTGATAGTTTTTTTCGAGCTAAATAATATCCAACTAAAGCGACTGTAGTAGAGTGAAAGAATGGCGTTAAAAATAGTCTACCAATCCCAGTTGAACTACCATAACTTAAAACATAGAGTAGATTTTCCGGCAGTCCGAATCCAAGGCCAACTATAGCAAAATAGATGACACCATCGGAATGTTCATTAAAGTATTTTTTATGATATATATAAATTGCTAAGGGTAAGAATTTAGCTAATTCTTCAATAATACCAACGACAAGATAGCTACTAAATAATTTTAAGTCTGGAGTACCGATTTGAGTATTCTTATATATTACAAAATATTTTTCTAGAATACTGGCAGCCAAAGCGCCGAATATTCCGAATATAAAAGCCATCCAGAGAGCCTTAATCGGTTCTTTTGGTCCTTTATCATGAGATATAAGATACCAAGCAATAAGTGCAACGATAATTATAAAGGAAATTAGTAATGCGAATATTTTCATTTTTATTTTTAGAATAACCACCTATAGTATAATATTTTTTTATAAATTAGGTAACTTGGAATTAAATCCTACTTTTAGCATGTTATAATCTAAAGATAAATCGCCCCGATAGCTCAGCTGGATAGAGCAGAGGACTTCTAAGCCTAAGGTCGCAGGTTCAAATCCTGCTCGGGGTACCAAATTTTATTTAAATTAATAGTGTAAAAGATGACCGATAAATATATTAACCCAGAGAAAACCGCTTTAGTCGTAATTGATCTTCAAAAAGGAATTGTTGCGATGGACACAAAACCTTATTCTTCTGATTTAGTAATATCTAACTGCAATAAATTAATAGATAAATTCCATCAGTCAAATTCTCCAGTCTTTTTAGTTCATGTGGGCCCTTCCGAAGATGGTAAAGATAGACTTGACCCGATACTGGATCCTACCCAATCACAAAATTTAAATCATTCTAAAGACTGGATGGAATTTGTACCCGGACTTAATAAATTGCCTTCAGACTTTATAATTACAAAAAGGCAATGGGGTGCATTTTACGGCACAGAACTTGATCTCCAGTTAAGGAGAAGAGGTATAGATACAATTGTACTTTGTGGTATTGCGACAAATATAGGAGTTGAAAGTACTGCTAGATTTGCCTTTGAGTATGGCTACAAAGAT
>JAJYCU010000091.1 GCA_021778165.1 bacterium
AACCGCTTTAAACGCCTGGTGAAAGAGGCCTTCCGCATCAGCTATCATGAGCTGCCCCCTTTCAACTTCATCGTTAAACCCTTGAAAGAGGCTAAAACAGCCTCATTATCTCTTATTAAAGATGACCCGAAACTATGATATGTCATAATATTGACTCGGTAAGCATCAGTACCTATCAAATTGAATAATCTCTGTCTCATTGTCTCAGAAGCTGAATCAGTATAAGTCAAACACAAGATATTTTCTGCAAGTGTATCTGTGTTTTCTAGTATATATGCGATCCGTGTGCTAAGTAACTGGGTTTTACCGGTTCCGGGTCCAGCCAGCACCATTAAAGGACCGTCAATACTCTTAACTGCCTTTAATTGAGGAGGATTTAGTTTGGATAAAGCATCTGAATAATTGCTCATTTATACCTCTTACTCCATTATTAGAGTATATATTTTAAAATAAATCTATGGTTTAATCTGACAGCGGTGACAATGGTTAGGTTCACCCTTAAAACTTTTAAGCCAGAATTTTAAAGCAGAACTAACAGGAAGGAGTTTAAGGTATCCATCTAAATCACCAAGTTGTCTAAGGATTGAACTGATAAATCCGAAAATAGTAATATTTTTATAGATCGTTGCCGCCCATCGTTTACCAACTGGAATTACTGAAAAAGGAATTTTAGGTTGGTATGGTTTTAAATATTTATTTCTTTTTAGTCTGATTAAATTTTTGGCAACAAACTCGCCATCGTTTAATGCTGTTTGAGCGAGTCCACTATATGGGGTATTCGCATTATCGCCAATGACAAAGACATTGTCTTCGGCTTGAAGATAAACATCCACGCTTACCTTACCTCTTTTTGTAATAGCAAAATTATTATTTTGATAAAACGGATTAGTAGAAACTCCAGCTGTCCATACAACAGTTTTCGACTGGTAGCCTTGCCCATTAATAGTCAGCTCGTTTTCGCTAAGAGCTGTAACTGAACTGTTTAATTTGATAGTTACACCAAGCTTGGCTAATCTGCGACTAATTTGTCTAGAAAATTTTCGGTCAAAATTAGGCAATAAATGTTCTCTGGCCTCGACAAGTTCGACATGAACGGCTTTTCGATGGACGTTGTGTAACTTCATAAGATAATGAATATATCCCGGAAGCCGAGATGCAAGTTCGATTCCTGTCGGTCCAGCCCCAACCACAAAATAATTATTATCAGGTTGGTTGTTTTGAATTATAAAATCATGCAAATGATGATTGAACGTAAGGACTTCTTTTTCACTTTTAACGCTGTAAGAATACTCGTCTAAACCAGGTATACCGAAATAATTAGTTATCTCACCCATGGCTAAAATTAATTTGTCATATCTGTAATTACTTTTATCTGCTAATAAAACAGTCTGAGATTTCCGATCAAAACTAGAGACTTCACCATCTATAATTTTAACTTTTTTGTTTTTAAATATTTCAGTCAGTTTAATTGACGTCATGGTACTACGTTGACCGATTGCAGTATGGAATAGAGTTGGATAATAAATTAAATAAGGTAACTTCGATATAATAGTTACATCAAACATTTCGGGATGATTACTTAAAAGTAAGGCCGACCGAACACCACCAAAGCCTCCGCCGACTATAACGACGTGTGTTTTTTTATTTGTACTCATCTGTAGTTTATTCTATCAAATCGAATCATTCATGTAAAAAATATTTAAATCGGTTATGTTTTGTTATAATACTTTATTGTTATGGACAAATTCAGCCAAGAACTTAAAAATAATGGATTTAAGGGTGAAACTGATTTTTCAGATAGTACTCTAGAATTTTATTCACATGATGCCTCTTTGTTTGAAATCAGACCAACAATTGTTGTATATCCAGTTGATAGTGATGATCTAAAAGTAGTCGTTAATTTAGTTAAAGATAATAAAGCATATAATGAAAACCTTTCCATCACAGCTCGTTCGGCTGGTACTGACATGGCTGGTGGCGCAGTAAACGATTCGATAATTGTTGATTTTACGAAACATTTTAATAAGGTTGAACATGTTTCATCTCTAGAGGCTACTACTCAACCTGGAGTATTTTATCGAGATTTTGAGAAAGAAACCTTAAAACATAATGCCTTAATGCCGAGCTATCCAGCATCTAGAGATTTAGCTGCCGTTGGAGGAATAGTCGCCAATAATTCAGGAGGAGAAAAATCTCTTGAATATGGTAAAACTACCGAATTTGTCAAAAAACTTCATGTAGTTTTAGCTGATGGTAACGAATACGTCCTAACCCCTATTCACAAGGATCAACTTGATGAAATTATGAGCCAAGACAATTACATAGGTAATATTTATAGACGTATTTATGAACTTTGCGAAAAATATTATGACGTTATTAAAGAAGCTAAACCAAAAGTAAGTAAAAACTCGATGGGTTATAACTTGTGGGATGTTTGGGACCGTGACAGCCAACTTTTTGATATTACAAAGTTATTTGTAGGATCTGAGGGAACTCTCGGAATACTGACTGACATAACCTTTCGCCTAGTTCCTTATAAACCACATAGCGGCCTACTAGTATTATTCCTTAGGGATATAGACGCTTTGGGTGAAATTATCCCTAAAGTTCTAGAATATAAACCTGCAACATTTGAAAGTTTTGATGACCAAACTCTTATTTTGTCGATTAAATTTATGACAAGTTTTCTTAAAATGTTGGGTGCAAAAAAGTTTATTAAATTACTAATAAGTTTGATTCCTGATGGGCTTCAACTTGTAAAAGGTATTCCAAAACTTATTCTAATGATTGAATTTAACGCTAACACCGAAGAAGAAGTCAGACAAAAGATAAAAGCCCTACACAAAGAGCTTAAAAAACACCGTGCAAGATATGAAATTAATGGTTTCGAAGAAGATCCTACCGAAGGTTCTTCCGAAAAGTTCTGGATAATGAGACGTCAAAGCTTCCAGCTTCTAAGGTCAAAAGTAAAAGATAAGCACACTGCCCCTTTTATCGATGATCTAATTGTTAGGCCTGAATTTTTAACTAAATTTTTACCTAAGCTTAGAAAAATAATTAAAAAATATAAACTTTTTGCAACCATCGCTGGTCACATGGGAGATGGCAATTTTCACATAATTCCTTTAATGAAATTAGAAGATAAAAAAGAAAGAGATAAGTTATTGCCAGCCATGAAAGAAGTAAATGAACTAGTACTAAAATTTGAAGGTTCATTATCTGGCGAGCATAACGATGGTCTAGTCAGAGGACCTTGGCTAAAAAATCAATTCGGCGAAGAGGTGCTCGATCTCTTTAAGGAAGTTAAAACAATCTTTGATCCTCAGGATATTTTTAATCCACATAAAAAATCTGATGCTGATTGGGATTACAGTTTTAGCCATATTCGTGATCATTTCTAACCAATGGTTAAGATAATAAATAATAATCTCCGAATAACAAACCGGATGATTACTGTTTTTGGATTATTTTGGATAATTGATGGTATCTTACAACTACAACCAAAATTATTATCTTCGGACTTCATCACTCGTATTGTTAAACCTATATTTCTAAATAATCATTCAAACATAGCAAAATTAGTATCTATCTTTTCTAAAATATTTTTAATAAATCCTGTTTTTTTTGGAATACTAATCGCAGTTATTCAGATTTCAATAGGACTTTTGGTAATATCAATAAAAT
>JAJYCU010000001.1 GCA_021778165.1 bacterium
AAATTGTTATTTTTAGTCTAAATATGTTAATCTAATAGAGAAAGTAAAAATTTAAAAGTGAGCCAAAAAAACGACAATAACAATAAAGTTCAAAGACTTTTTGCACTTTCGATTACAGGCATGAGTATTCAGCTAGTGATTGCAATATTATTACCTCTGATGATTGGTATGGGTTTAGATAACCATTTTAAATCGAAGCCGCTTTATGCTTTAATTGGCCTGTTGATTGGTATTTCGTTGGCTGTGGTAGTCGTCTATCGTACCTACCAAGCCCTAACTAAAAATACACTTTTAGACAATAAATTAGAAGAGAAAAAATAGATGTTAAATTTGATTAATAAAATAGCTGAGACTGGACCAATTGTTCATATTGCTCCAGGTGTAATTTTTCATATTGGTAATTTTTCAATTACAAATTCGATTTTTTATGGTTGGTTATCGGCAATCTTAATTATATTTCTTTTAATTTGGTCAGCTAGGCGAATGTCAATTTTCCCTAAAAAAGGTTTTATTCAGTTAGTTGAAGTTACGGCTGAATTTATTATTAACTTAGTTGAATCAAGTTTCGAGGATAAATCCAAGGCTAAAAAATATCGACCATATTTTCTAACAATTTTCTTATTTATTTTGCTTAACAATTGGTTAGGCCTGTTGCCATTTGTTGGTGAAGGTTTTACTTTATTCGGGTCTCCAGTTCTTCGACCCTTTACAGCCGATTTAAACGCAACTCTAGCTATGGGTTTAGTAACCATGGTATATGTTTACTATTCTTCAATTAAAGAATCTGGCGGTTTTTTAAAATATTTAGGTCATTTTTTTGTTGGTAACCCATTAAATCCTCTTTTCTTTATAATAGGATTACTAGAAATGATTACAGATATTACTAGAGTCCTAAGTCTATCACTTCGTCTTTTCTTAAATATTGCCATTGGTGAAATTGTGATTGCTGTTTTTTCTTATCTTGGTCACGTTCTGGCACCTTTAACTGCCCTACCATTTACGCTAATTGAATTATTCGTCACAGCCCTTCAAGCTTACATTTTTACTATCCTAGCTGTCATGTATTTGGCTATTGTTGTTAACCATGTCACTGAAGAAGAAGATAATCAAACAGAAACAACTTGATGAAAATGGTTATTATTGAAATAATAGGTAAGTAAAGAAATTAAATTAAGTTAAATATAAAGAGGAGTTAAGTTTAAATGATTTTAGCAACAGCAATTAATACTGCCATTATCGCCAAAGGGTTGATGATTGGTGGTGGGTTTATCGGCCCAGGGATCGGTATTGGTTTAATCGGTGGTAATTACCTACAAGCAGTTGGTCGTAACCCAGAAGCTGCAAAATTCTTAGGTCAAGCATTAATTTTCGTCGCTATCGTTGAGTTATTTGGTCTACTAGCCTTTGCATCAATCTTTATTGTTAAATAGTAGAAGTTAAAGATAATATTTATGATAAATAATTTTGCTACTAGTTCTAGCGGTCTTGGTGCCCTTGGTATCAGTTGGTCAGCTTTTGTTGTTCAGCTGATTACTTTCGTGCTAGCCTTCCTAGTCTTAAAAAAATATGCAATTAAGCCAATTATTAAAATACTAGATGATCGAAGAGCAAAAATTGAGCAAGGCGTATCTTTAGGTGATTCGATGGTAAAAAAAGAACAAGAACTTGAAATTAAGGTTTCTCAGCAATTACATCAAGCTCGAGTTAAGGCTGATCGTATAATTTCTGATGCTGAAATTTCTGCTCAAACAATTATAAAAGAGGCTGAAGATAAAGCTGTTTCAAAGGCTGATGTATTAATTAAAGAAGCTAAGGAAAAGATTAATTTTGAAGCTAATCAGCTTAGGCGGCAGTTAGAATCTGATGTTATTTCTTTGATTAGTCAAACATCAGGAACTATTTTGAAAAAGAAATTAGATTCAAAAGAAGATCAACTTTTAATTTCTAAAACTTTAAAAGAAGAACAGGCTAGTTATTATGGCAATTAATCGTCTTGAACTTGCTGGTGTTATAGCTACTTCAACAATGAAACCAAATTTAAAGCAAAAACATTTGTCTAATCAGATTGCTCAGTTTATCCTAAACAATAATTTAGTCGATGAACTTGGTTCAATTATTCGCGATGTCAGTGCTATCCGTTTTAGGAATGGCATTTTAGATGTTAAACTATTATCAGCATTCGAGGTAGAAAAAACCAACTTAGATGAGATAAAATCATTAGTTTCTTCTTATTTTCCTAAGGTTAAAAAAATTTCGATCGATCAAGTGATTGATACGAATTTAATCGGTGGTATTAGGCTTGAATTCCCCTCTCAATTATTAGATTTATCAGTCAGAAGCAAACTTAACCAGTTAGTAAGGTTTACCACTAAAGAAAGGATCAATACTTAAAGTGTCAGACATATCAATGGAACAATTATCAAATGAAATTAAAGAGGCTATCTCAGCCTTAAAAGATCGACCAGAAATTGCTGATGTCGGTGTAGTTACTAGAGTTGGAGATGGTATTGTCTGGATTTATGGACTTGCTAAGTGTGGTTATAATGAAATGGTTGAAATAACAGCAGACGATGGAAGTATTGTGACAGCTTTTGCTTTCAACTTAGCTTATGATGAAATCGGTGCAGTACTAATGGGTGAAGATAGTTTAATTAAGGCTGGTGCTGAGGTTAGATTATCGGGTAAAGTTTTAGAAGTTCCTGTTGGTAAAGAATTAATTGGCCGAATCGTTGATCCACTTGGCCGACCGCTTGACGGAAATGGTCCAATAAAAACTAATTTAACTGCTAGAGTTGAGAAAATTGCACCTGGTGTTATGGCAAGAAAAGCTGTTTTTGAACCTCTAATGACCGGTATTATGGCTATCGACGCTATTGTGCCAATTGGTCGCGGCCAAAGAGAGCTTATTATTGGTGATCGACAGACCGGGAAAACCGCAATTGCAGTTGATGCCATGATTAATCAAACAAAACAAAAAACGGGTGTAATTAATATTTATGTTGCTATCGGTCAGAAATTATCTAAAGTAGCTGCCCTAGAAGAGAGGCTTCGTCGAGAAGGTGTTATGGACAATACCATTATTGTGGCCACTAGTCCTGCTGATCCAGCTGCTATGCTCTATTTAGCACCCTACACCGGTGCAGCTATAGGAGAATATTTCCGTGATAATGGTATGCATGCTTTAATCGTTTTTGATGATTTAACTAAGCACGCTCAAGCTTACCGACAGATGTCCCTTCTTCTTAGGCGTCCACCAGGTCGTGAAGCTTACCCTGGAGATGTCTTCTATTTGCATTCTAGACTACTTGAAAGGGCTGCTAAATTAAACGACGATTTAGGCGGTGGTTCATTGACTGCCCTACCAATTATTGAAACTCAAGCTGGCGATATTAGTGCATATATTCCAACCAATGTCATTTCAATAACCGATGGACAGATTTTCCTTGAAACAAATCTTTTCTATCAAGGTATTAGGCCAGCTATTTCTGTCGGTTTGTCGGTATCAAGAGTTGGTGGATCGGCTCAGACTAAAGCTATAAAATCAGTTGGTGGTGGACTAAAACTAGATCTAGCTCAATTTAGAGAATTAGCTTCATTTTCACAGTTTTCAACCGATCTTGATAGTGAGACTAAAAAAATCATTGAAAGAGGCCAGAGATTAACCGAGTTATTAAAACAACCACAATATTCACCATATTCAGTCTGGCAAATGTATTCGTCACTACAAGCTGCAACGAGTGGAAGTTTTGATCTTATTCCAGTTGAAAAAATCAAAACAGTTGAATCAAGTTTCTTGAAAGAATTAGCGCTAAGTAGTGAGCTTGTAGCTAAACTTAATAGTGGCGATAAACCTTCAGAGGATGACGTTAATAAAGTTATAAAAGTTGCTAAATCGGTAGCTGATAGTTATGCAGAGAAAGAAACTAAGGTGGATAACAAGTGACTTCAATAGTAATCTTAAAACGTCGAATTAATTCGATAAAAGGTACCCGTCAAATAACTAAAGCTTTACAGTTAGTTGCTGCTTCTAAAATGAAGAAAGCTCAAGACTATGCTTCAAAAAGTCGAAGTTATTCTGAGCTAGCAAATGAACTTATGACAAGATTATCTGGTATTAATGAATTAAAAAACTATACTTTTTTTAAGAAAAGACCAATTAAATCTAAATTATATGTTGTCGTATCATCAAATACTGGACTAGCTGGTGCCTATAATTCAAATATATATCGGTATTTCAGTAATCAAGTTAAGGTTGATTTAGATAGTAATATTAAGGTTAAAGTTTTAGCTATTGGCAACAAAGCAGCTCATTTTGTTAGAAGAATTGAATCAATTGAGCTTATTGGTCTTTATAACAATCTAGCCAATCAGCCATCAGCCAATGATATTAGGCCAATCTTAAATTCAATTATTAAAGAATATCTAACTGAGGCAGTTGATGAAGTAGTTTTTGTTTTTACTAAATTTTTATCAAACGTAAATCAACAAGTTGAAGGCTTAACTGTATTACCTGCTTCCATGGTGACATCAGACAATAAAGCTATAAAATCTGATAATTTTTCAAATTTTGAACCGGATGTTGATACAGTAATAAATGAAATTACCACAAGATTAATTGAAGCGCAGTTGTGGCAAGCGATTTTAGGAAGTCTTGCTTCAGAACATTCAATGCGAATGATAGCAATGAAAAATGCAACTGATAATGCTAAAGATTTAATTGATGATTATACACTAGAACTAAACACTGCTCGTCAGGCTAATATAACCCAAGAGCTAGCTGAAATTTCCGGTGGTGTAGAGGCGATGAATTCATAAATAGTTTAATAAGGAGAAGATGATATGGTAGATAAACTTAAAGAGAAAATTAAAATTGGAAAAGTGGTTGAAATAGTTGGTGTAGTTGTTGATGTTGAATTTTCTGCTGATAATCTGCCTGCTATTTATAATGCCCTAGAGTTAACCCTAGACGGTAAAACAATTGTTTTAGAAGTTGCTCAACATCTAAGCGAATCGTCGATTCGAGCTATTGCTTTAAGCTCAACTGATGGTCTAGCTCGGGGCGTAGAAGTTAAAGACACTGGTAAACCAATTCAAGTACCAATTGGTGTTAAGACGTTAGGGCGGATGTTTAATGTTATTGGTGAACCAATTGATGGTTTAGCTGATAGTTTTGACCAAAAATCTTCTATTCATCGTTTACCACCTGCTTTAATTGATCAATCTGGTAAAATAGAAGTACTTGAAACCGGTATTAAGGTTATTGATTTAATTTGCCCCATAACACGTGGTGGAAAGGTTGGTCTACTTGGCGGTGCTGGTGTTGGTAAGACTGTCTTGATACAAGAGTTAATTAATAATATCGCAAAATTTCATTCAGGTTATTCTGTTTTTGCTGGTGTCGGTGAGCGAACTCGTGAAGGTAATGATCTTTATCACGAAATGAAAGATGCTGACGTTCTTAAAAACACTGCTCTAGTTTTTGGTCAAATGAATGAACCACCAGGTGCACGTTTAAGAGTCGCCTTGTCTGGTCTAACTATGGCTGAAGGTTTTAGAGATGCTGGTAACGACGTATTGCTTTTTATTGATAATATTTTTCGTTTTACTCAAGCTGGCGCTGAAGTATCTGCTCTACTTGGACGATTACCTTCTGCAGTTGGTTATCAACCAAACTTAGCCCAGGAAATGGGACAATTACAGGAAAGAATTACGACAACCAAAACTGGTTCAATTACATCAGTTCAGGCTATTTATGTGCCAGCAGATGATTTAACTGATCCTGCGCCTGCTACAACTTTTGCTCATCTTGATTCCACTATAGTATTAAGTCGTGCCTTAACTGAAATAGGTATCTACCCTGCAATTGATCCACTTGATTCAAGTTCTAATATTTTGGACCCAGAAATTGTTGGTCAAAAACACTATGATACAGCCCGAGAAGTTCAACGTATTTTACAAAGATACAAAGACTTGCAAGATATTATTTCTATACTTGGTATGGAAGAATTATCTGATGAAGATAAAAGTACTGTTTATCGAGCCAGAAAGATTCAAAGATTTTTATCTCAACCAATGTTTGTGGCTGAACAATTCACTGGACATAATGGTCAGTATGTAAAGATTGAAGATACGATTAATGCATTTTCTGAAATACTTTCTGGAAAATATGATGATAAATCTGAGAGCGACTTCTATATGAAGGGCGATATCTCAACAATTAATAAGAAATAATTATAGTAGATGTTTCATTTTAAATTAGTATCGCAAACTGGAGTTAAATTTGATTCTGATGTTGCTGAAGTTATACTACCAACATTAGATGGTCAGATTGGTGTTATGACAGGTCATATGCCACTTGTTAGCGTTGTAGATAATGGTGTTATAAGTGTCAGAATAAATCCAAAAGATAATGCTCGTAAATTAATCTATTTTGCGACAAATGGTGGCGTAATTGAAATGGAAAATAATTTGCTTAATGTTCTAGTTGATGAGGCTGATCATGAAGATTCTATAAACGAAGCAGAAGCACAAGCAGCTTATGAAAAAGCTCAAAAATTAAAAGCTGAAGCAAAAGATGAGATTAGTTTAGAATATGCTCAAAGAATGATCGATCGCCAAGCCGTTAGACTACAAGTTGCTAGTCTAAAACGAAGACACCATAGTTAAATTATTTTACTTTAACAGTACAAAAGCTGCAGCGAGTTGCTTTTTTAGGAATTGAAGAAAGACATTCAGGACATTTTTTAGTATCAGGAATTGTATTAGTTCTAGTAATTTTTTGAAGTTTATTAATCGGCTGAACGACTAAAAAGAAAACAACTGTCGCAACAATTAAAAACGAAAGTATGCTATTTAAAAAATCTCCCCAATTAAAAATGAATGTTTTATCGATAGTTAATGTGCCAGAAATTAATTTACCACTTTTTGAAAATCCTTCTATTAATGGAGTTATAAAATCTTTAACAATTGCTTGAATAACAGAGTTAAATGCGGCACCAACAACTACAGCTACAGCCAAATCTATTACGTTTCCTCTTAGTATAAATTTCCGAAAATCTTTTATCATAATATGAATTATTATATTACAAAAGATTATTTTTTAACAAAGACTTTACAAACAGTCAACATAGATGTAATCTTAAAGTTATAAACTTAAGTGGAGGTTCCAAAAATGTTTGGAAAGAAAAATATCGCTGCTGTAGTATCCGAGTTCCTCGGTACAGGAGTGTTAACAATGTTAGTGTTAAGCGTACAAAGGTCAACAATTGGTGTACCATTTTTCGTGGCAGCAATTGCTGGTTTGACAATATTTATTATGATGTTCGCTTTGATCGATGCGTCAGGCGCAAATTTTAACCCTGCTCTAACAATTGCTCTTTGGACAGCACGAAAAGCTTCCACTGCAAGGGCTTTGTTTTATATAGGTGCACAGTTATTAGGTGGATGGGCTGCTTACTATCTATATACTTTCTTAGTTGGAAGTAAGTTAACATTTATTGGTGGTCATTACACAGCACGAATTTTAGTTGCTGAAGCATTTGGTACTGCTATATTTGGTTTTGCCTTTGCTGCTGTTGCACACCGAAACTACACAAAGTCAACTAAAGCTGCTGTTGCTGGTTTAGCATTCATGATTGCCATGGTTGCTGCATCAACTGCATCTATCGGTTTAGTTAACCCTGCATTAGCCTTAGGCGTTCGAGCTTGGGTTTGGGGTACATACGTTCTAGGTCCAGTACTAGGAGCTGTAATAGGTGTTAATCTTTACAATTTGTTTTTTGTAAATAATGAAGATTCATCAACTGAAGGTTTAGTTGCTGTCAATAACTATGACACTAACTTAACAGTTATTAATGAAGTAGTTTCTAAGAAAACAACTTCATTAAAAGCTAAGAAGGCCAGCCCTAAAAAAGCTAGTTCTACTCGACGAACAAATAGAAAATAAAGTTTTAAATATCATAATAAACACTAACAAGAAAATACCACCTGTTATAAGGTGGTATTTTTATTTAATAGAGACTCTTCGAATTTTCTAATCCCTGCTATTGTTGATGGCCAATCCGGTTTATTAAAATCTAAAGCCATTACTTGTTTCCAAACAGCGTCAAGTAATTGTATTATTCTTTCCATTTCAATCGGATTTGGAATTAATTTAAGTTCTTTTATCTTGCCATCTTCGTCTGGATCGATAAATAATATCGACATTGAAGATACTTGAAAGTTTTTGAATTGAGTACTGTTTTTAAGTAAGATTTGATAAAAATATAGTTGATGTTGGTGGATTAATGAATTAGCATCATCTTTCCAGAGTGTTACTGGTCTTTGAGTTTTATAATCAATAATTTCGATTGTTTTTTCTTTGTTATTTATATTAATACGATCGATCTTACCTTTTAATTTAACATCTCCCAGAACAACACCCTTATCATTAAGAGAATACTCACTAATACTTGGCGCAATCAGCCAATCCCGCTTGTCTTTAAAGAAAGTAGTTAAAGCTCTCTCGCCCCTTTCTTTTAGTTTTTCGACTAGTCTAGGTGCAACGGTTTGGTTTGAAAGTTTTTGATTAAATTTTTCGATTATCAGTACTTCATTATTAAAAGATGGATTTTCGGCCATAGTATTAGATAACCATTCTAAGGTCGAGTGGATAGCGTTTCCATAGGCTAAGGCTGGACTCTGTGATTCAGGAAAACGCAGAATGTGTTTGATTAAAAATTTATCTGGTCCAGCTGATACTAAATCTAGATATGAGTTGAAATTAGTTGGGGTTAGAGCGAAGTTTTCTAAAAGAGTTTTAATGTAGTCTCTGAATTTATCTGAATTTAATTCATCTAAATGTCTTTGATACCAACTGTATGAGAGATCAGTTAAGTGCATTAAGTTGTCAGTAGATTCTATGATTTTGACGAACTGGCCTTTATCATCTATTAGCGGACTAAAAAGCTTATTATCCTTAAAATCTTCTTCAAGAAATGTCAGCGGTGATGTTTTTGAATTATTTATATCACTCGTAGAGTTTAGTAAGAATAGTTTAGATTTAGCTCTAGATAGTGCAACGTAGAATAGCCTTAACTTTTCATTTTGATTATCTATTTCGTAGTTAATAAAATTAAGAGTTGGTGGTAAGTTAAAATTATTTTGATTATTAGATTTTGAAGTGTCCCATGTTTCTTGATTTACGTTTAGTAATATGACAGTGTCAAATTCCCTGCCCTTAGCTTTATGAGCGGTTAGTAATTCTACTTTATTAGTCGAATTACTTGATGGTTCATTTGATAAGATAATTTGTTCATTCTCAATGTTTAAATCGATATAATTTATAAAATCAACTAGAGACAAGACTTGATGTTTTGATTTTTGATATCGTCGAAATTCACGTCTTAAAACAAATAAGTTATCGATTAATAAATGATAGCCCTGGAAGTTGTTTACTTTTTTAAAATAATAATCGTAAAAATTTGATTGATAGCGACTTTCATTGTAAATTTTCGAACCAATTATGAAATCTAAAATTTCATCAGCACTATAGAATAATAGTTTTTGAGATAAAGAATTAATAAACAAAGCAATTTTTTTAGTTTTTGGTTCCGCTAGGAGGAGATTATTCCAAGCAGTTCTTGATTGGTGTGATTTGATAGATATGTTTACGATAAATTCGCTTTCAAATTCTAGAAATGGCATTGATAAAACCTCAGACCACAATTGATTAATATCTGATTCGTTTTGTTCTGTTTTGCTTAGTAAACAAATTAACCTGATAATTGTGATAAGTTGCATAATAAGAGGGTCTTTTAAAATATCATCACGTCTTTCATAAGTAATTTCAATCCCCTTTGCTTTTAAATATGGTAGTAGCGATTCGAGATAACGGTGTTTAGGCGCAATTATAGCGACCGAACTTGTTAGGCTTAATTCTGATTTAACGATCGATATTAGGTGGCCGTAGAGGCTAATTTGATTGCTAAAATTTACTCTTTCAATGATTGAGGTTTTTGAGATGTCTGGATTTGCATTCACTAATTGTTTTCTAGAAATTGGGATTTCATCACTTATCTTATCAGTAATTTTATTAGCAATTGCATCAAAAAAGTTAATGATATTTTGACTAGAGCGATAGTTCTCTGACAATGAAATGACTAATACATCACTATATTTTTGATAAAACTTAATCATGTGAGAGTAGTTGGCACCTTGGAAGCTGTAGATAGCCTGATTATCATCACCAACAATCATTAGGTTCGGTTTATTTTCATTGACTGGGTTATCGACTAATAATTCCACCAAATGGTTTTGAGCCTCATTACTGTCTTGGAATTCATCAACCATAATGTATTGGTATTTTTCCTGGAGTGAATATTTAAATTCAAGATTATTTTCTAGTTTAGATATAACTTGAACGATCATGTCAGAATAATCAATCATTTCTTTTTCCATTAATGATGAGTTATAGGATTTATAAATATCAACCATTCCACTAAGTAATTTATATGATTTGGTCCATTTAATAACTAAACGATTTTGTCCGTTTTTATCTAACCAATTTTTCTTGAAATTAGTCATGGGTTTAGTTGAATTCAACTCATAAAAATCTTCAACTGCTTGCTTTAAATCATACTTAAAGTAGTAGGCCAGATTATTTATTTTTAATCTACTTAAAATCTGATTAGTTTCATATTCGCTAGTTATTTTTAGTATTTTCTCTAAGCTAGTAATAGATTTTTTATTTATTTTGATGAGATTATCATTTTCAATTTCGAATAAATTATCAATTTCTTTGATGAAAATTAGGTCGTTTTCAATTATTTTAAATAAATCATCTGGAGTTAAAAGGTTATTTTTAAGACTATTTATTAGGTTATTTATTTTCGGAAGTTGCCTTTTATTTTTTAGTGAACTTGGGTAATCAAGTTCATCTTGGATTTGTTTGATTAGTTCAATTGAATTTAGGTTATTTATTGGTTCGAAAGCCAGAAAATCTTCAAAATAAAATGAATTATCACGAATTACAGATGCTCCAAAACCATGATAAGTCATGATGCTTACTTTGTAAGCCTCATTACCAATTAATGAGTAGAGTCTAGCTCGCATTGTCTCGACGGCTGAATCAGTATAGGTTAGACACAAAATATTTTCAGCTAATGTGTCGCTATTTTCTAAGATATAGGCAATTCTGGTAGATAGTAGTTGTGTTTTACCGGTGCCTGGACCAGCCAGTACCATAATAGGCCCCTCAGTTTCACTGACCGCTTTTAATTGAGATGGATTTAAATTTTTTAGAGCTTTTTGATAATTATTCATTTAACTCCAATTTAGTTAAATTTTTTAAAATCTAGATTATAAATTATTTTGAGTTGAACAGTAAATGCAATCATTTGGTTCATCAGCAAAACTTTCTAGCCAAAGTTTAAAAGCTTGAGATAGCGGTAGTAGTTTTAAATAACCATCTAGGTCACCAAATTGCCTAAGTATAGCTGCACTAAAGCCAAATAGACTGATCTTTTTATAACTAAATCCAGCCCATTTTTTACCAACTGGGATGATTGAAATCGGAACTTTAGGACAATATGATCGCATCATTTTATTTTTTTTCTGCCTGATAATGTTGTTTGCGATAAATACCCCATCATTTAATGCGGTCTGAGCTAATCCACTATAAGGTGTTGAAGCGTTATCACCTGCTATAAAAATATCTTCTTCTGTTTGGAGATAAACATCAGTTGTGACTTTGCCACGTTTGTTAATAATAAACTCGTTATTTTTATAAAATGGATTTGTTGATACACCGGCAGTCCAGATTACTGTATTAGAATCTTGACCGGTACCATTAATAAAAAGTTGATTTTCATTTAAGCCTGTTACGGCGCTGTTTAATTTAACACTAACTCCAAGCTTTGCTAAACGGTGGGCTATTTGTTGGCTATATTTTTTACTAAACATTGGCAGTAGTTGGTTTCTTGCTTCAATTAATTCAACCCTAACTGTCTTGTGTTCGATATCATGAAGATCCATTAAATAGTTAATATATTCCGGTAATCTTGAAGCTAGTTCAATGCCAGTTGGACCCGCTCCAATCACGAAATAGTTATGATCCGGCCTTTTATTAGTTAATAAATAATCATGTAAATGGCGGTTGAATTTAATAACTTCTGGTTCGGATTTAACGCTATATGAAAATTTATCCAGCCCATCAATATTAAAGTAATTAGCTACTTCACCCATTGATAAGATTAATTTGTCATAACTATGAGTACTGTTATCTTCGAGTATAATTTGTTTTGACTTTCGGTCTATTGAAACTGCTTTGCCGTGAACTAAATTAACGTTCTTTTTGTTAAAAATATGGGACAATTCAATTGAGGTTAAATTTGTTTTTTGACCGAGTGCCGAATGGAATAAGGTTGGGTAATATACTAAATATGGTAGATCAGAGATTAAGGTAATATTAAAAAGTTCTGAATAGGAAGCTAATTTTAAAGCACTTTTTACACCTCCAAATCCACCACCAACCACAATAATATTTGTTTTTTTATTTGACTTCATCTAAGTATTATTTTAACAAAAATCACAATAAAGTAAAAATCTTTAAATTGTTTATGCTTTTAGTATATAATTAAAAATTGTAATGGATAAATTCGTTGAAGAGCTTAGAAAACTTGGTTTTAAAGGTGAAACAGATGACTCGAATGATAGCTTAGAGTTTTATTCTCATGACGCTTCTTTATTTGAAATTAAGCCAAGCTTAATTGTTTTTCCGAGAAATTCAGACGATATTAAAATTTTAGTTAATTTAGTTAAAGATAATAAAGAATTTAATCCAAACCTTTCTTTAACAGCCCGTTCAGCCGGTACAGATATGGCTGGTGGAGCTATTAATGATTCTATAATTATTGATTTTACGAAGCATTTAAATAATATAGATTCTGTTAGTTCGACAGAAGCAACAACTCAACCAGGTGTTTATTATAGGGATTTTGAAAAAGCAACTCTAAAACATAATGCCTTAATGCCGAGTTACCCCGCTTCTAGGGATTTAGCTTCCGTTGGTGGTATCGCGGCTAATAATTCGGGTGGTGAGAAATCTTTAGAATATGGTAAGACAACTGAATATGTAAAAAAATTAACTGTTGTACTGGCTGATGGTAATGAATATGTCTTGCAGGCACTTCATAAAGACCATTTAGATGAAATGATGGCCCAAGATAGTTTTATTGGTAACATTTATAAACAAGTCTACCAATTATGTGAAGACAACTATGACTTAATAAAAACTGCTAAACCTAAGGTTAGTAAGAATTCAATGGGCTATAACCTTTGGGATGTGTGGAACAGAGAGACAAAGCTGTTTGATATCACAAAATTATTTGTTGGTTCAGAAGGAACGCTTGGAATGATTACTGATATTACCTTTCGACTAGTACCTTATAAAAAACATAGTGGTCTACTAGTACTATTTTTAAAGGATATGGATGCACTTGGCGAAATAATTCCAAAGGTCTTAGAGTATCATCCAGCAACTTTTGAAAGTTTTGATGACCAAACTTTAATTTTATCATTGAAGTTTATGGGCAGTTTTTTAAAAATGCTTGGAGTTAAAAAGTTTATAAAACTTTTAATCTCTCTTATTCCTGATGGCTTACAATTAATTAAAGGAATTCCCAAATTAATATTAATGGTTGAATTTACTTCAGATAGTGAAGAAGAAGTTAGACAAAAGGTTAAGATTCTCCATCGAGAACTCAAACAATATAAGGCAAGATATGAGATTAATGGATTTGAAGAAGATCCGACTGAAGGGTCTTCTGAAAAGTTCTGGATTATGAGACGTCAAAGTTTTCAGTTACTTAGATCTAAAGTTAAGGATAAACATACTGCACCATTTATTGACGATTTAATAGTTAGACCAGAATTTTTAGTTAAATTTTTACCGCAGCTGAGAACTATCATTAAAAAATATAAATTATTTGCCACAATTGCTGGACATATGGGAGATGGTAATTTCCATATAATCCCATTAATGAAGCTTGAAGATGAATCAGAAAAAGCCAAACTATTGCCTGCTATGAAAGAGGTAAATGATTTAGTTTTGTCATTCGATGGATCTTTATCTGGCGAACACAATGACGGACTAGTTAGGGGCCCTTGGTTAAAAAATCAATTCGGTGAAGAAATTCTAGGTTTATTCAAGGAAGTAAAAACTATTTTCGATAAACAGAATATATTTAACCCTCATAAAAAATCCGATTCTGATTGGGATTTTAGCTACTCACATATTCGTGATAAATTCTAATTTTTTTAGATGAATCAAGTTTGGCCAAATAAATTTATAATTTTAATTAAAATATTTGCGGCCTTTTGGATTATCGATGGCTTATTGCAATTTCAACCAAATTTACTAAGTTCAAAATTTATCAATCATTTAATTAAACCATTATTTGTTGGCGACAATCATTTTATTCTTAGTTTAAGTAATTTTTTTAATCACTTATTCTTATTGAATTCAGTTTTTTTTGGATTATTAATTGGTCTTATTCAAATAGCTATAGGTATTTTAATTTGGAAACCTTCATTTCAAAAGATTGGTTTAAGAATTTCAATTTTTTGGTCTGCATTTATTTGGGTTTTTGGTCAGAATTTTGGTGGGCTAATTAATCATCAATTTAATTATTTAACTGGTGCCCCGGGTCCAGCCTTAATTTATTTAATTCTGTCTTGTATATTTTTACTCTTTTTAAACAATAAGAAAGTTAAAGCTTTAGCTCTAGCGAATTTTGCCTGGCTATTTTTTTGGCTTGGTCAAATTATCTCTCTCTTTATTTTCAATGATTCAATAAGGATGACCTTAAAAATGAGATCTTATCAAAATTTACCGATTAAACTTAGCTTGATTGATCATACTTTTTATAACTTTACTTATCTGCAGACTAATTTTGTTTTCTTAATTATTTTAATTTTTAGTTTATTATTTGCTTTTTCTATCTTTTTTAAACCGTTACTGAAAAAGACATTAACTTATTTAGCTTTTTTGTATTTATTTATTATCTTTCTATTCTTTCAGAATTTTGGGGCTTATAGTAGCGGATTAATGACTGACGTAGGTTTATTACCTTTGATGATTCTACTTGGTATTATAATTACAGATGTTAGAAAATTTGAGATTAACAGATTAATTAATTTTGAGAAATTTTTAACCTAAAAAGTAATATAATATCTTTATTAGATGAAGCATAAGAATAAAAAATATATAATTATAACTTTAATAGTCCTTCTCGGCTTACTTCTTGTTTGGTTTATTAATTATTTGTCGACTCTTAATTTTGAGATTCTAAATCCAAAGGGTCCAATAGCGGCTGGTGAAAAACATCTTATGCTCGTAGCTCTGATTTTATCCCTGTTTGTTTTAATTCCAGTCTATGGTCTTTTGATTGGTTTTTCGCTTAGATATCGACAATCAAATAAGAAAGCAAAGTATTCGCCTAATTGGGATAAAAATATATTCCTCGAGACTTCCTGGTGGGTTTTACCAGCTATCCTGATTGGAATATTAGGATATTACACTTGGACTAGTTCGCATAGTCTAAACCCATATAAGCCAATTACATCGAAAAACCAGGCAGTTACAATTGATGTTATTGCTCTCGATTGGCGTTGGTTATTTATCTATCCAAAAGATCAGATCTCGACAATGAATTATTTGGTTATTCCAACAAATCATCCAGTGAATTTTTATATAACATCTGACGGACCAATGAATTCATTTTGGGTACCTCAACTTGCTGGTCAGATCTACGCTATGGCAGGTATGAGTACTGAACTACATTTAATGGCATATAACAGTGGAAATTATCGTGGATTATCAGCAAATCTTAGTGGTATTGGATTTTCAAGTATGTCTTTTAATGTCAAAGCTGTCTCGCCAAAGAATTACCTGAATTTTATTAGTCAAACTAAAAAAATGTCCAATTCTCTTTCTTATAATGACTTTTTAAATCTAGCTAAGCCTAAAATTGATCCATCAACCATGACATTTAATCATACTAATGGACTGATTTATGTTAAGCTTATAGATAGTTATATGGCTGGGAAAAACATAAATAATTCAATTAAGACAAATTCTAATAAAGCGATGGGAATGTAATTATGATATTTTCATCGTTATTTTTAGGTAAATTAAACTCTCATGTTTTTCCGACTGATTTGGTAACACTTGGAGCTGCTGTTTCAGTTGTTTTAGGTCTGATTGGTATTGCTCTTGCAATTACGTATTTTCATAAATGGACTTATCTTTGGAAAGAATGGCTAACCAGCGTTGATCATAAAAAAATTGGCGTAATGTATATTATTGTTTCGGTTTTAATGTTAATAAGAGGCGGTACTGATGCTTTAATGCTTCGTGCTCAACAAGCAACTTCAGTTGGTGCTAGTCATGGTGTTTTATCTAGCAATACTTTCAATCAGGTCTTTTCGGCTCATGGTACAATCATGATTTTCTTTGCGGCAATGGGTTTAATGTTTGGCATTATTAACTTAGTTTTACCGCTACAAATTGGGGCACGTGATGTAGCGTTTCCCTTTATGAATTTAACAAGTTTCTGGCTCTTTGCGGCCGGTATGATTTTAGTCAATATGTCCTTAGGTATTGGAGATTTTTCGGCAGCCGGATGGTTAGCTTATCCACCACTCTCCGAACTTCGCTATAGTCCTACGGTTGGAGTTGATTATTGGATTTGGAGTCTTGAAATAGCTGGGATTGGTAGTTTACTATCCGGAGTTAATTTTTTGACTACTATCATAAAATCAAGAGCACCTGGTATGACTTTATTTAAAATGCCAATGTTTACTTGGAGTGTGCTTTGCACCACACTCTTAATTATTTTTGCATTTCCTATTTTAACTGTTACATTGACTCTTTTATTTTTAGATCGAACAATGGGTATGCATTTCTTTACGGCAGGCATGGGCGGGAATATGATGATGTATGTAAATTTGATTTGGGCTTGGGGACATCCAGAAGTTTATATTTTAATACTGCCAGCATTTGGTGTCTTTTCGGAGGTTGTCGCTACTTTTTCAAGGAAAAGATTGTTTGGCTATCGGACAATGGTTGGTGCCTTAATTTCAATCACTGTTTTATCATTCACTGTTTGGCTACATCATTTCTTCACTATGGGTGCTGGAGCCGATGTTAATGGTTTCTTTGGTATTATGACGATGGTAATTGCAATTCCGACAGGCGTCAAGGTTTTCAATTGGCTCTTTACGATGTATCGGGGTAAAATTATGTTCTCACAAGCCATGTATTGGTTTTTGGGTTTCGTTGGATTCTTTACGGTTGGTGGAATTGCGGGTGTTATATTAGCTGTGCCTCCAGCTGATTTTCAACTTCATAATAGCCTATTCTTAGTTGCTCATTTCCATACTATGATAGTTGGAGGAGTTTTGTTTGGTTATTTTGCCGGTCTAGCTTATTGGTTCCCAAAAATTTTCGGCTATAAATTAGATGAAAAATTAGGAAAAATTACATTCTATTTATGGT